>JAITJP010000468.1 GCA_031278835.1 Deltaproteobacteria bacterium | reverse complement strand
CGTTTGATAACCTAACGCCAGCGTCAAAAAGAACCTTGTGCATTCTGTTTTTTTCGGCAGCCAGCATCGACACTAACTTTTGGCGATGACGGCATTTTTCCCTTAACGTGCTAATTTCTTGAGGCGGCACAAAACTGCCTCTTACCAAGCCAGCCCTGCCTATAATGGCAAGCCAAAGAGCGTCGGAAGTATCGGTCTTACGTCCTGGAGCGTTTTTAACGGCCCTGGCATTGGCAACGATACATTCTATGCCTCTGCTGGAAAGTACCGCCTGGGGTAGCTTCCAATATATACCGGTGCTCTCCATAATCGCTACGTTGACGTCTCTGGCTTGAATCCAATCGGCTAATTCCATAAGTGACGTATAAAATGTTCCGAACACAGTTTGTTCGATTTCACTGGTACCATCTTCATTTGTTTTAAGGCAACAAGCGTTAATTTGCCTACTATGAACATCTAATCCAACAATATTAGGGTGAAAAATTGTAAAATCTTGTTCCATTGAAACACCACCAGTAACTAAAATTAATATTTGGTCGCGGGGGCCGTTTTTAAAAACCTATCTCAAAAACGAGATGGGACATTTTTCTATTCGCCCTCAGTATTCAGCGTTAGCTGTTTTAGGAAGCAATCAGGGGTTCGGGTAAAAACGACAAGGCCGTTTTTTGACCGGGTCAAAAGCCCGAAAAAATTTGTCGCCTTTTACCCCGCGACCGATATAAACATAATCACCGCTATGAAAAAAGCAACCCTAGAGTTGAGATCTGATCGTTTTTACTCTTAACACGACAGCTTTCATGCACTGGGGTGAGAAATTTATCATGAGCGTTTTTTTCCTAAGGTCTGATATGACCAAGGGCCAGTATCCCTCATAAATGGATTATGGAAAAAATACCAGCTAGGCCCTTAGTTGGGCCGGTTTTATTAGGGGCTTTGGCCTAGGCACTTGGTTTTTTTTACTTCTAACGGGGCTGGAGCTGGGCGGCTGGCTTTTTAGATGTGAAGTGAAGTTCACGACTAAGGCGGCTGGCTAGGTTCAGGCCAGGGCGGCTGGGCCACTAGGCGTGAATTTTGAGTCACACCAAAAAAGTTAAAAAACATGGGAACTTTATAGGTTAGACCCGGTTAAATTTAATCTCAATTTGTTAATATCTAATATTAGTCAATTTTTATTGCGTATTTTAGTTTAAGCTTATAATAATCTCAAAAAGCTTTCATTTATTCTATAAAATTAGCCAATCTCTCATCTCTATAGACTGGTTATTGGGAAAAATGCCCGGCGACTTGGGGCCGGGCTTGGGGGGGCTCAGGATTGGGAATAAATCATCACAGTGGCGGCTTGGCTTGGCCTGGAAGCTGGGATAGCTAGGTTTTAAGGGGCCTGGGGCCGGGCTGGTGGGAAATTTGGGCCTTAGTTAAGGGCTTGAAAGGGAGGGTTTTTTGTGAAGCCTTCTTCACCAATAAGTGAGGCCCAGGGAGGGAAAATCATATAACTAGTGAAATTTATTCGCGAAAAGTGACTGGCACGCTTGTTGCTTTACCCATCTTCAGAAATTGAATTGGAGGTTAGTCATGAACGTCAGAGCTTATCGCGAATTAAACTTGAAAAAGGGGGCCACGGAAATGGAAATCAAGGCCGCCTTTAGAAAGCTAGCCAAGGAACACCACCCGGACACCAGTCAGGGCGGCCCGGCCGACGTCGAGAAGTTTAGAACGGCTTACCAGGCTTACCAGGCTCTTTTGAAAGAGACCCAGAAGAAGGCCAAGATTGAATTCTCGGCCCCGGTCTCGCCCACGCCTTTTAGGTTTGAAAGCCAGAAAAAACACGGTCTGGACCTTTATGTGGAAATAGCCCTGGTCAGGCCCCTAAGCTCTGAGTTTGAGATCATCTTGCCCTTCACCGCCCATGAAGCTTGCCCCAGGTGTTTAGGCCAAGGCCAGACCCTAGGTAGGCTAAATTTCGAAAGCCAAATTTATCGCCCCCAAACTTGTCCCAAGTGTCAAGGACAAGGGGCCATCGGTCAAAGCAAACACCTAACCGTCAAGGTGACCGAGCCCATGAGCCAAAGGGGCAAATTTAGATTACGGGGGGCCGGAGGTTACTTGCCCAGCCAAGCCAAGAGAGGCGATTTGATAGTAACCTTACGCTTTGTCGATAGCCTGCCGGTTGGAAATTAAAAAAGTCACCCCCAGAGATTAAAGTCTTTGGACATCTTGGCTCCGAATGGTATTTGGGGCCTTTAACTTAAAACCAAGGAGGCGCCTATCGAAAAAATGGGACCTAGGTCCTGGCCAAGATTTGGCTCCCCCTTGGGTTACGGCTTTTCAGTAACTTGAGGCTTATCTTGGCTTGGCTTAAGGTCAAAGCCACAATTGAAAAAGGTTCACCGACCATCGGAGGGTCTAAAGGGCCCTCCGTTTTTTTTTGTTTTTGAGGGGGCCTTTTCTTAAGACTTATTAAGGCTTACAGGGCTTAGCTTAAGACAAATTTATTCAAGGTATAGGCTTAGAGAGGCTTTTTTGCTTGGATAAATTTGATTAATTATAGGCTAAGTGATTGTTAAAATATTTTTATGATTGGATAATTTTCTATTGACCGCTAAAATTCTAAAAAATTTTTATCCATGGATAGGCTAGTTTGATTTGATTTCACTTTTAAATTAGACCATAGACCTTTTTCTTAGATTGGATCCGAGATGATCTAGACGATTCGTCTTAAAGAGTATCAAAATAAAAATAATAATCGACTGTTAACTTTTTCTAGATATCAGACTTGAAACGTGGTAATATCGGCTCGTTGGCGGTCATGGCTTGACCTAAGCTTGACCCGTCCAAGGGAATATCAGGCTAAGCCTGATATTCAAAATCATGTTTCGATTTGGGGCGATCGAGGGCCCAGGAAGCCCGATCTTGTCAAAGAATTCGGCATAATTTCAATAAATTACCGCACTTTCAAAAAAAACTTGCTTTTTTTGTTGGGCGGCCTTATGATTGTGCCTTAAAACGTGAAGCATATGAACCGATTCCTTCTAAGGTCGTTTTTGATCCTAGCGGTAATTGTTCCCTTACTGGTGGCAGTGCTTACCGCTTGCGAGACCATTAATGGCACCACGGTTTCCTCAGTTCCGTCGCTAACGGCGTCTTTGGACTTTTTGGGACAACCGGGGCAGCAAAAAACCGAATACAACCTACCCAGATTGGTGACCTTGTGCGGGGAAGCGCTGCCCTTAAATCGACCATCGGTCTACGAGAGACTTGACAAGGAATTTCAACTGGCCGTAAATCACCAGGCCCAGGTAGAACTCTGGCGCCGTCGAGCCAAACGCTATTTCCCTTTAATTGAAAAGAGCCTAAGGGAGGCGGGGCTGCCAGACGACCTTAAGTATCTGGCCGTGGCCGAAAGTGATTTAAGGCCCACGGTTAGCTCACCCGCCGGGGCGACCGGTTTATGGCAATTCATGCCCTCCACGGCCAGGCATTTTGGCCTCAAAGTCAACCGCCAGGAAGATTTGAGAATGTTGCCTGAGCCGCTTTTGGCCATTGGCATGAAGTATCTCTCGCAGCTTCACCATCGTTTCGGTAGCTGGGCCCTGGCCATGGCCGCTTACAACAGCGGCGAGTCCCGGGTAGACCAAGCCCTGGCCAGGGAACGCTCGGGAGCCGATTACTATCAACTGTCCTTACCCAATGAAACGGAACGTTACGTTTACAGAATAGCCGCCATCAAAATCGTTTTAGAAAACGCCGATCTCTATGGATTTAATGACAACCCTCCGTCTGGGCTATATAGGCCCTATGAATTTACGGAAACCAGCTTAAGTTTTAAGAGCCCCACCTCCTGGGCCCAACTGGCCAGAGATGGTGGGGTCGATTACAAGACCTTACGGCTCCTAAACCCCCATTTGGGAGCCATGAACGTACTCACTGGGGGCCCATTTATTTTCAGGCTACCTCGAGGGGCGAAATCAGTCCCCACGGTTGGCACATAAGCAACCGACTTATCCTTTGGCACGTAGCTTGCATGTATAATTTCGAACCGAATTATTTTTTCGGTTCGAGGGGTCGATAAGCCCCTTTTGGGTTATGTTTTAATCTAAGGCCGGTAATTGGTATGGCCGGTTTGCTTCTTTGTTTTTATCGGAGGGTGGCCAAATGGCAACGAACCTAACCATTAATATAGACGTGGCTAAAGCCAAGGTTAATTGTAATTGCAATTACGCCCAGCAATGTCTCTGGTATGAAGCGCCTTCGCCTTCGAGCGCGGCCTGCATTAATCGCAATTCCCTGGTCTGCCAGAAGTACTGTGAGGAAGTTTTTGGTAACCAAGACAGTCAAAAGACTGTCGCTGGTCACTGAAGCTGAGCCATGGGTTTTACCCAGCCAATGGTAATTAAGACTTACTGAAGTACTTTGGCTGGACTTAGGTCTGATTTTAATGAAACTATTCAATTTCGTGAATAGTTTTCAGGAGAACTGTACACGCTCTGACAATTAGTCGATCACTTGATCGTATTTTTCAAGAAAACCCCATAGTTTCGGGGTTTTATGTTTTTTAGGGCCCAGCCTTTTTTAGCCGCGGATAGATAAGCCAAATAGTTGGTTTCTTTTTCGCTAAAGCCAAGAAAAGCCTCTGGCCAGTTGGCTAAGCATTGGTTTTAAGCGTTGCTCGGTCGAGGCCCAGGACCTGGGCCCTGGACCAGGGCCCTGGCCTAGGGACTTGGCTTTGGGGCTTGGCTTTTTTGACTGGGGCGCTTGGCTGGTTAAGTTAACAGGGCTAGGGACCGGGCTTACCAATAAGCCCTTAAGG
>JAITJP010000345.1 GCA_031278835.1 Deltaproteobacteria bacterium | reverse complement strand
TTTAAAAAATAGAAAAATTCCCAAAGTGGTCGCTGGTTGCTCTCAAACAAAATCTCAGCCCAGCCATGGGCTGGCCGGCTGGTTGGTCAAAGGAGGGCTGGAATTGCTCGGCCCGGGGCTACTTGGTGGCCGTGATACTCAAAAATATTTTTGAGGCTTTGAATTGATTTTTAGGCCGGGTAGAATGGGGGGGAAATGGAAAACTTTGATTTGGAGATAAGGGAGCTTGGGGCGGAAAAGCGGCTCCTGGAGGCGGTCAGTTTTGTTATTGGGGCCGGGCATCTTGGGGCTGACTTGGAGGGGCTCTTGGATAAACTTCTTTAGATAAGTAAAATATCAATTAAAGATATTGGTGGGCAAAGATTGTTTAAGCTTATGAATGGGAGTGAAATTTGTGAATTAAGTCAGGATAAAGTGGAGCTATTGGCTAGTGTTAGTAGTGATCTGGGTGAGAATTTTACGGCTAAAGGCTTATTGTTAAGGGCCATTAGGAGAAGTTTTACCTGGTAAGTGGCTCAAATGGGTGAAGAGATATGAATGGCTGATTATTTTGGCTAGGCCTGGGCTTTGGTCAGTTCTGGGGATTTGGCGGGGGCTAAAAAAAAGTTCTGGGGAGCTGGCTTGGGCGGATTTGCCGGATGTCTTGGGCGAGTTGGGGGCCAAGGGTTTTTGGCTGGGAAATTTGGCTAGGGCGGCGCGATTAGGGCTTACAAAGGGCTGGGGGCAAGTGGGGGTTAGTTTGGCGATAAGCTTGGCCGAAGTGGTCGGCTTCTTTTAGGGCGGCTTTGATGAGGGGCTTGGTGACCGGGAAGGGTTCGGCCTCAATGCCGGAATTACCGTCCAGGAGGCGAGTTGAGATAAGAGTGAGGTTTTTTGGGGAAGCCGGTAGGCCTAGGTCAGAAAAGCAAAGGGGCAGGCCCACTTTGGCCATAAAGGAGACGATTGGGGCGAGTTTTTTGGGAACGGTTTTTTCCAGGATTAGTTGAAATAGGAGGCCAAAGGCCACGACTTCGCCGTGGTAGAGGCGCTGGGAGCCTTCGATTTCATGGATGCCGGTGTGGAGGGCGTGGGCGGCGGCGCAGCCGTTGTTTTCAAAACCCAGGCCGCTTAGGAGAATATTGGCCTCAAGGACGTCTTCGAAATCTGGGGAGGTTTTTTGCTTTTGGAGAGCTTTTAAGGCCTTGAGGCCCTTTTTTAGGATGACTTGGTGGCAGGTTTTGGCTAGGGCCGCCCCGGCCAGGGTGGCTTGGTAACCAGGGCCCAGGTAGTTTGGAGTATGGGAAAGGGCGTTGGCTTGGGCCTCAAAGTGGGTGGATAGGGCGTCGCCCAGGCCGGCCACGAAGAGGCGGATGGGGGCTTGGGCGATTAGGCTCGAGTCCACCAGGATTAGTTCCGGGGCGTGCTCCAGGAGTTGGCAGCGTAGGTGCCGGCCGTCGGGCTGATAGATGACCCCCATGGCGCTAACCGGGGCGTCGGTTGAGGCCGAGCTGGGCATGATGATTAGGGGCTTTTTTAGGGCTTGAGCGGTTAGCTTAGCCGTGTCCAGGGTTTTACCCCCGCCCAGGCCGCAGATGACCTCAGAGCGGTTGGCTTGGCCCAGTTGGCTCAGGCGGTCAATCTCGTTTAAGGTACATTCGCCCCCAAACTGGTGAAAAATCGAAGTTAGCTCGCTGCCTTGGAGATAGCTTTCCAGGAGGCTTTTTAGGTCATGGTAGAGAAAGGCATCGATGACAATTAGAAGTTTACGCCCGTAGGGCCGGGCCAGTTGGGGCAGGGCTTTTAAGGCCCCCGGGCCCTGAAGGTAGCGAAAGGGTCCGCCAAAGCCTCGGGTCTGGATCATGGAAAATCTCACAGGGTTAGGGGCAGGATTAATTGGCTGTTTTGGCTCTCTGGCTATTGACGATAATCGGAACCGACCCGTCTTTGGATGGCCCGGTAGTCAAAGTGGAGGCGGAAATTTAGTTGACTAAACTCGATAAGCTCTTCGGGAAAAGGCGGGTAGGGGGCCGCCCCCCGCAGGGCCTCCATGGCGGCAAAATCCAGAGCCGAGCTATTGGAACTCTCCTCGACCACGATGGAGAGTATTTGGCCCTCCCGGGAAATGGTCATAATGGCCGTAAAGCGGCCCGGCTTAAAGTTGTTTCTGGCCTCGGGCGGCAGGATCCAGTGTCTGGCCACGGCCGAACGCACATAGGTATGGTAGGACTTAAACTCCGGGGCCGTGTCTTCCAGGTTAACGGTGTTGTCGGGCAGCTCGGCTAGGGCTGGGCTTTGGGGCCCGGTATTTTCCACCAAGTTGGTCGAGGGAAGCAAGGGGGCCAGGGCGCTGTCCTCGGGGCTGACTGGGGCCTCGGCTGGGGCTTCGGGCCCGGTTTCCGGGACGAGAGCGGCCTGATCTTGATCAGGCTGGTCTTGGGCCGGTGGGGCCTGGGGTGATCCGGCCAGTTCCAGGGCCAATTCCAGGTATTGTTCTTGGGGCAGCTCGAAGTAATTTTGGGCATAGTATTGGCTTAGGCCCAGGTAAGTCCAGAGCTGGAAGCCCAGAAAATGGATCCAGATGGCTATAACGAAAAATAGGGCCAAACGCTGGCGCTCCGGCCCAAAGAAGCTGGCCGGGTCCTGGTCTTGCTTTTGTCCGAGCGGCTGAGCCATGGCTTCCTAAAATAAAATAAGCAAAAAACCTCCAGCCCCAGGCCCGGCCCCGGGCTGGGGGGGGAGGTTATTTGTTGGTGGGGCCTTGGGGATTAATCCAGAGCTGGTCGCGGCGCTCAAACCACCAGTCGTCAGGGCCGGTGGAGAGGATTTCTTGGCCAAGGGCTTGGCCCTCCGGGGTCTTGAGCCTTTGGGTGGCGTAGCTTAGCCATTGGTCGGCCTGTTTCCAGCCATGTTGGCTTAGCCTACGAAGTTCCAGGATCATGTCCAATTGGTCGGCGTCGGCGGCCAGTTGGGCCTCGGGGCTTTGGCCCTTAAGCCATTCGTCTTTGATTGAGTTTAGTTCTTCTGAAAAAGGCAAATCTCTGACGGCCTCCTCAAAGGCTTGCTTTTCATGGGCGGTCACGTAACGCTTATTGACGTAATTTAGATCACCGGTTCGGGCCTCGGCCAGATCGTGAAATAGAGCCAAAAGTAGTAAACGCTCCAAATTAACCTGGCCCCTTTTTCGGCCCAGGACATAGGCCAGGGCAATGACCCCAAAGCTATGCTCGGCCACGTTTTCATGGCCCCGGCCCAGAAACTGGTAGCCGGTCCTGGGGGTGCGTTTAAGGGTGGCCGTTTCAAAGAGAAAATCGGCGAGACGACTCAAAATGCGATCCTTTCAACTAGAGCGGGAGCTTTTCATTAAGCCTGGGGCTTAATGAGGCGCTTAAGGAATTGCCCGGTAAAGGATTCCGGGACCTGGGCCACCATTTCCGGCGGGCCTTGGGCCAGGATGAGGCCGCCGCCGTCGCCGCCTTCGGGCCCCAGATCGATGATGTGGTCAGCGTTTTTAATAACGTCTAGGTTGTGTTCGATGACCACGACCGTGTTACCGCGATCGACCAGTTTTTGCAAAACTTCCAAGAGACGATTGATGTCGTCAAAGTGCAGCCCGGTAGTGGGCTCATCGAGAATGTAGAGGGTCCGGCCAGTATCGCGGCGGCTTAATTCCTTGGTTAGCTTGATTCTCTGGGCCTCGCCTCCGGACAGGGTAGTGGAACTCTGCCCCAAACGGAGGTAACCCAGGCCCACTTCCTGAAGCAGTAAGAGGGTGTCCCTAATGGAGGGCACGTGTTTAAAGAGCTCGGAAGCCTCGGTCACGGTCATGTTCAGGACCTCCGCGATGGAATGACCGG
>JAITJP010000301.1 GCA_031278835.1 Deltaproteobacteria bacterium | reverse complement strand
TCAAGATAGTCGGCAATATACAAGATAATTTACTGATGTTTTCAAACTTTAAAAGTTTGATTGGTTATCCAATAACCATCTAGCCGTTTGTTCCACGGCTTGTTGGATGGATAATTTATTCTTCCAGCCTAGCGAACGAATTTTCTTTGTTTCCAAAAAAATAAAGGGGTTATCGCCGACCCAGCCCCTTTTCCCGCCAGCATACTCTAGGGTGGGTTTAAGCCCCATTAAAGCGGTTATCCAGCCTATGGAGTCATTAACCGTGCAATATTCGTCAGCTCCTAAGTTATAAATATCAAAAACCTTGGGCATATGGTTTCTAACCACCATCAAGGCCTCGATACAATCTTGAACATATAAGTAACTTTTTTTCTGAGTACCGTCGCCCATAACCGGCAATCTATTGGGGTTATTTAAAAGATGTTGAACAAAATCGAGCACGTGGCCATGGGTATAGCGCTCTCCCAAGATGGAAACGAAACGAAAAACCACGCCCCTAAAACCATAGCCCAGACAATAAGAAGAAATAAGACCTTCCCCGGAAAGCTTTGAGGTCGCGTACAAAGATGTCTGGATGGGCATGGGAGCGTCTTCGGGGGTGGGAAAGACCCTGGCTTCACCGTAAACGGAACCGGTGGAACTAAAAAAAATATCCCGTATATCGTTGTGTCGCATGGCCTCCAGGACATTGGAGGTGGCCAGGAT
Source organism: Deltaproteobacteria bacterium (assembly GCA_031278835.1). Classification (GTDB taxonomy): domain Bacteria; phylum Desulfobacterota; class Desulfarculia; order Adiutricales; family Adiutricaceae; genus JAIRNQ01. The sequence continues at coordinate 4,531 of JAITJP010000301.1, read as the reverse complement.
ATTTTGCTCCAAATCTTTTCTGGGGTGCTCCAAGCCGAAACGAACGTCGGCGTTGGCTGAAAAATGCCAAACTTCCGAGGCCCCTCGCATGGCCTTAGTCAAAGCGAAAGGATCAAGTAAATCGGCCTTGACCAAGGTAAACTTCGGATTAGTCATAGCCTTTTGAAGAAAGGTTTTTCTACCAGTCGAAAAATTGTCATATCCGACAACCTCAACACCTTCGCTCAAAAGTCTGTCCACCAAAGTCGAACCGATAAAGCCGGCCGCGCCGGTAACAAAGGCTTTAGGCATGGGGAGCCGTCTCCTTATGATCAAAGCCTTCGGCCAGATCGACTATGTATTTAGGCCTAAGTTTTGTTTCTTCGTAAATGCGACCTATATAAGCCCCCAATATTCCCAAACCAAGAAGTTGGCAGCCGGTCAAAAACAGGATCAGGATTCCCAAGGTGGCCAAACCAGTGGCAAAATCGTAGAGATTAAATATCTTACCAATGAAGATCAAAAGGACGGCCAGTAAAGATAAAGCTGACATAAAGAAACCGATTATGCCAGTATATCTTAAAAGCGATCCAGAAAAAGCTACGATTCCGTTAAAGCCTATACTAATACTACCCGTTAGACGATTATACTTACCTTTGCCGTCAAAGCGGGCCAAACGATCAAAGGGCAAAAGCTTGGTCTTAAAGCCAACCACGGAGGTTAGGCCTCGAAGAAAACCGTGACTTTCCTTCAATTTCATTAGTTCATCTACGACCCGTCGATCCAAAAGTCGATAGTCTCCGGTATTTCTGGGAATTTCGACTACGGCAGTTTTGTTTATAAACCAATAACCCATATAGGCTATGGCTTTTTTTATTAAGTTCTCACCTTGGCGACTTTTTCTTTGAGGGATTACGACTTTATAGTCTTCCTGGCTCCACAGCCGCCACATCTCGGAAATTAATGAAGGGGGATCTTGCAAATCGCAATCAATGACCACCACGGCCCGTCCCGATGAGTAAGAAAGCCCCGCCCAGGTGGCCGCCGGCTGACCAAAACGCCTGGAAAATCTAAGCATTTTTATCCGAGCATCCTGGGCCCTGGCCGCCAAAATCAACTCTTCCGTCTGATCTTTGGATGGATCTAAAGCAAAAATTATTTCATAATCTTTGGTAATTCCATCTAAAATTGGTTTAACAGTTGATAAAAACGCATTAATAGTTTTTTCTTCATTATATACTGGAACTACTAAGCTTAAATCTATCATAATATCGCCTTAATATTACAATTTACCTGTCAAACAAATTGGCCAGGCCAGCAAAACGAAAATCTCGTAAACGCAAGAAATTTTATACTTTATTTTAGGCGAGAAGACAAGTGCTAGCCAAAAAACGAAAATTTTAGAACCGGGCCCGGGAAAGCCTTCCGGGTTTTAGGGCTTGGCCAATTGACTAACCAGCTCTTGTCTAGATTAGTTATTTTAGCCAATTAAATATAAAATTTTGGCATTTCACAAAATTTAATACTTTATTAAGGGAAAAACCAGGTTTTATCGTAATATTTTACTAGACAGATTAATAGGTTAAGTTAAATTTTGTTTAGAGACGCGGCTTAGCTCTGGGGGTAGTGATTGTTTTTTGGGCCTTTGGGTGATAAAGTTAAGTCATGACTTCATGACTTAGGGACGCTTGGCTGCGGTTTTGATAATCTCAGAAACGACTTGGCCCAAAAGGATTAGTTGGGAAATCGACTGTTCTTCGGTTTCCGTGTGAACGTTTTTGTAGCCGGTTGACAGGCCAACGCTTTTAATTCCCTTTTCGTTGAAACGATTGGCATCCATGCCGCCGCCACCGGTTTGGATGTTTTGAGTAATGCCCAGCTTTTCAAAAGCTTGGCTGGCCAAAGAAATAACCTCATCGCTTTCCTTGGTATAAAAGGCCGTATATTCATGCGTCCAAGAAAAAGAAACCTTGGCCCCGGCCTCAGCCGCGACTTTTTTGAAAGTTTCCTCGACCTTGGCTAGGTAAGCTTCAAGTTCTCCTAGGTCGTGACTTCGGGCCTCGGCTTTGATTTTAACCAAATCGCAGACGATGTTGGTGGCCTTTCCGCCATGGATAATCCCAAAGTTTGAGGTCGTGATGGGACTAAGGCGACCTTCAGGCATGGCGGCTATGGCTTTCGCGGCCACCATGATGGCGTTTATTCCTTCTTCTGGGGCCATGCCGGCGTGACTGCTTCGGCCGTGGATGGTTATCTCAACGGTTTTTTGGGTCGGGGCTCGGTTGACAATAGTGCCCACCGGACCGCCACTATCAAGTACGTAACCTATTTTAGAAGTAACCTTACTAAAATCTAAAAACTTTGAACCTAATAAACCGACTTCTTCGGCTACGGTTATGACCAATTCGATATCGCCGTAAGGCTGACCTTGGGCTTTGATTCTCCTAAGGCCGTCTAAGATTGAGGCCAGGCCAGTGGCGTCGTCAGCTCCCAAAATAGTGCTTCCGTCTGAAACGATACGATCCTCGTTTTCCAAAATGGTGGGCTTAATGGTCCCTGGATTTGAGACGCGATCGAGGTGGGCCGAAAACATGATCGGCTCAACCTCTTTTTTGGAGCCAATCAGGCGGATGATGATATTTCCGGTGTCGCCACCAATGGAGCTCGCGGCTTGATCTTCATGTATCTCCATGGGCAGGTCAAGATCTTTCATTTTAGACATAAAGAGATCGGCTAAAGCCCTTTCATTTCTTGAATGAGAGGGAACGGTAACCATATCTAAAAAATCTTTAACTATTTCAGGATAAGTCAAACTTATTCTCCTTTATATCTTTTAAAAACTATACAAAACAGTTTTTAACTAGATTAAGTTATATATAACAAGCTAATTTTTAGCTATTATTTTCCGTTGACTTTAAATGGGAGGCTGTCAATGTCCAAGGAAATAGACCTTAATGGGCAAAAAACACACCGGGTGGTGGCCCTAAATGGCGGGCCGAGAAAAACCTGGAATACCGCCACTCTTCTTAACGAGGCCCTAAAGGGAGCCGCCAGCCAAGGGGCCCAAACCAAAATGATCCACCTTTATGACCTGGACTATAAAGGCTGCCTAAGCTGCTTTTATTGCAAAACCAAAGAAAACTATCTAAAAGGCCTTTGCGCTCAGAAAGACGGGCTAACCGAGGTATTGGAGTTATTGGCGGATTCCACGGCCTTGATCATGGGCTCGCCCATCTATCTTAGCGATGTCACCGGGGCTTTAAGGTCTTTCATGGAACGTTATATTTTCATAAACCTGACCTACGACTCTGTCTCTCCCTATGTTTTGGAAAAAGGGCCGGCCGTGGGCTTAATTTACACCATGAATATCCCTCAAGAGTATCTGGAGCCTTATGGGTACGCGAGTTTATTTAAATCTCACGCCAGTTTACTGACCCGCCTACGGGGCCCCATGATCAAACAGTTAACCTGCTGCGATACCCTGCAGTTTACCGACTATGGGAAATATCACGCCCCGATATTTGACGAAAATCACAAAAAAGAAGTCAGAGAGAAACGTTTCCCAGAAGATCTGGCCGCGGCTTACCAAATGGGCGTTGAGTTGGCTCAAAACAAGTAACTCAGATGATTTTAAAATGAATCATAGAAATAATTAAGTGATGTTTTCTTTAATTCTTTAAGGCTTTCTAAAACTTGCCATGATATTGCTTTACTAAGGGATTCCATTTTAGTTATCATCTGATTTAGTTCAATATTGTTCTGGGCGTGGATCATGGTATAGAGATTAAAGGGCCAGCCTTCCAAGGCAGGGCGAAAGTAGCAATGACTTACGTAGGGTAAGTTAGCCAGGGCCAGGCCAACCGAGTCAATTTGGCTTTCCGGAACCTCCCAGACCACCATGGCGTTGGCCTTAAAGCCTGAGCGCTGATGGACCACCACCGCTCCCAGGCGCCTTATCAGGCCGCCCTGGCGGTAGGATTCGATCATCTCCAAAACCCGCTCCTCGGTTAGGCCAAGCTTTTCGGCCAATTCGAGATAAGGTCTCTCCGAAGGGCCCAAGTCCCCGCTAAGTAAGAATATTAGCTTTTTATCTAGGGGGCTCAGAGGCAGCTTGGCCTCTGGGTCAAGACCTTGGTTTGTAGGCGAAATTTCAGACAAATTGTTAATCCTCCCCAGTCCTGGCCAGCTGGCCCTAATTTGTTAGCCCGGCCTATTATGTCACAATATCGCCTTGGTATGAAGTCTTTAGCGCGAATTCGCGAATTTGATATCGAAGATCGCCGGCCGCCGGCTAGTGGTGACCCGGGGGGCCCGGCCCAGCCGGGGCCTCCGGGGGGCCCACTACTGGTAACTATGGACACTGCCCGGGGCGGTTGGCAAAAACGACAGGCCCAGCCAGGTTATCATCAGAAACAAAAAGCCCAGGGGTAGGATGGCCAAGACCAGCCCGGGAGGCGGGCGGCGGCGGTCCAGGCGCAGATGAAGGTAGACCAGGTAGGTGGCCAGGGTGACGAAGGCCCAGGTTTCCTTGGGGTCCCAGGACCAATAGTGG
>JAITJP010000282.1 GCA_031278835.1 Deltaproteobacteria bacterium | reverse complement strand
ACCAGGTAGGTGGCCAGGGTGACGAAGGCCCAGGTTTCCTTGGGGTCCCAGGACCAATAGTGGCCCCAGGCCTGCTTGGCCCAAACCGCCCCGGTGATTAAGCCAAGCATGATTAGGCCCAAGCCAACCCGAACCGTCTGGTCAATGAAGCCAAAAAGCTGGGCGTCGGTCAGCCCGGTCTTGGAAAGATTACGCATTTGGGCCAAGGAAGCCACGGCCGTGGCCGCCAAAAGGGCATAGGAGAGCATGTACAGGATGACGTGGGGTACGAAGAAGACGCTCTGAAGGGCCGGCATCAAGGCCTTGGAGTGGATCTCGGGCCGGGCCACGTTCAGTATGGCGAATATACCGGCCAGGACGGAGACGAAAATCAAAAGCCAGCCGTAAGGCCACCTCCGGTAGGCCAGAAGCCCGGCCAAAGGCAGAAAGAACGAGTACCATAATCGGGTTTCACCCATGGTCCTAAGCGGCGGACGCCCCAGATAGACCCAAAGCCCGACAATGAAAACCAAGGTGACCAGGACCCCGGCCAGGGCCAGGGCCTGCCCGGCCTTGGCCCGGCCAAAAATAACCATTAAGGCCCCAAAGAACCACAAGGCGGCCGAAAATGGGCCCAAATAATTGTACCATGCCCAGGACACGCTACTTCCGACCTCCCATGGTCAGTCCCAGGCAACCCATCGACCAGAGGGCAAAGCCGGCGTAGGCCAACCAAAGCCAGCGGTCCTTAATCAACTCGAAGCCAGACCAACTAGAAAGGGGGCCGGCGGAAGTGTCGTAATCGCGCTGGTAGATTAGCCAGTCCCCGGCCCGAAGGGGGTGGTTGACCGAAACGCTGGCCTGGGCCTCGTGGCCATCCTTGGTAAAAACCTTAACTTTTGACAGAAAAAGTTTTGGCTCAGGTGGGCTCATAGCCAAGACCAAGCCATGGTGCCGATCCGGGCCCCCCTCACCCAGAAGGAGGCTTGACGGCCTGACAAAGCCGTTTCCGGAGGTCAGCCAGCCCTCAAACGACCGGCCGGTCCCCCGGTCGGTGGCCTTGACCAAAGCCGCCTGGACCGCTCCGTTAACCACGGCCCCGACAAAGCCCTCCTCGCCCACGGGGACGGCCCGGGCCAGAAACTTCAGGACCTCTATGTCGTAGCCGCCCAGATGGCCCCTGGGGGTCTTGGCTTCGATTTGAAAGATGGCCGGAGCGCTCTCCGAAGGCCAGGGCTTACCGGTGGCCGGATTAACCAGGGCCAGCCGGGCCGGGTATTCCTCCATGATGAAATCGTCGAGGCGGATGGCCAAATCGAGTTCCACCAACTCGCCTCCGCGGCTAGCCCGCCATTCTAGACCCCCCTCAGGCACCCTCATTAGCTCCCTTTGCCGGTCCGAGGCTCCCAAACCAGCCGCCAGCAGTATCAGCCAAAGGCCGAGGTGGTTTAGGAGAAAAACCCGCTTCCGAAAGCCAAAACCAACCGCCACCGTGGCCCCCAGGGCGACCAGGGTCAACAGGTACAAAACGGCAAAGGGCCAAGATGAGGTCACTTGGAGAAAGCCCAGGCGGGCCACGGCCGAATCTTGGCCAGAGACCAGGACAGAAGCCAAGTCGACTTTGGGGGCCAGCTGGGGGACTAGTCCCATGACCAAAGCAAACAGGGCCAGGGCGCAAATCAGGATGACGGAAAAGGGGAGGGAGGTAAGGAAGCGAAAGAATTTTGAGGCACGCAAAAACCGGGCCAATACCGAAAGGGCTATCAGGGCGGCCAAGGTTATGAGGTTGCGGGGCCAAGCCAGCAGATCACCCGGCATGGGCCCCAGCCGCCATTGGGCCAAGAAACCCCCGACCAGGGCGGCCCCGATTAAGACGGCGCTTTCGCCGTAGCCCCAAGGCCACTGCCAGGCCCGCCTATTGGGTCCAGATTCCAAGAAAGTGCCCCGGTGGTCAAAGGCCCGGGGCCCCGTGGGCATCCGGGCGGCTAATGGAGATGGACAAGGCCAAGGTGACGGCGGCTTTTAAATCCGGCCAGAGGCCTGGGCCTCGGCCAACCAAGTGGGGACCACGGAGGCCATGAACCTGGCCTTTTGGTCTTGGAGTTTGGCCATGTCCAGCCCTATGTAGGCTTGGGCCTTCTCGGCCGTGGTTAGGTCAGGCAACTCGGCTGGCTTGGCTTGGTGGGCCCGGAAAAGGTCCTGGAGCAAGAGCTGGGCCTGGAGGGCCTTGTCCAAGCCATGCGACAAGATCCTCTGGGTTTCCAGCGGGGCGTGGAAGGAGGCGCCGTGGGAGGCCACCCCAAAATCCCAGCGCCACTGGGCTTGGCGGATTAGGGCCCGGATCGGGGCCAGTTCCTCGTCAGTGGCCCCGGCTTCCATGGCCATCTTGGTCCAGATATGAGCCTTGGCCAGTTCCGGCTCGAGGCGGTTTCTGGTCTCTAAAACCTTGTCTTGGCGCTCGTAAACGAAATTAATCAAGTCCGCGTCTGCGTCCCGGTGGCAGACTTGGCAGGTGGAGGCCGTGTTTTTTAGTGGGCTCATCAGCTGGTGATCGGAATATTTGATCCCACCCTCGGAAATGTATGGCATGTGGCAATCGGCGCAAGAAAGGCCTTTCTCGCCGTGGGGACCGAGTAAGAACAGCTCATAGTCGGGGTGCTGGGCCTTGAGCATTGGCGTCTTACTTAAGGCGTGGGTCCAGTCGGCGTATTCAATGCCGTCATAGTAGGCTTCCATGTTTTCCATGGTAAAGCCTTGGTCCCAGGGGAAGGTGAGGTACTTGCCGTCGCCCTTGAAATAGTACTCAACGTGACACTGGGCGCACACCAAGCTCCTGAGTTCCTGAGTGGAGGCTTGGTCCACGTCCCGGCCCATCCGTTGATAAGCCTCCCGCAGGGCCGGCCGGGTGATGGTCAGATCCATGTTGACCGGGTTGTGGCAGTCGGCGCAGCCGATGGCGTTGACGATCTGGGATCCCTGCGAACTCCATGGGGATTTATAGAATTCCTCCGCCCCCATCTCCTCGATCATCCTGGGCACGTCGGGGCTCTTGCACGACCAGCAGGTGGCTGGTTGCAAGTCCTTGGTTTCATCAATGCCGGGGGCGCCAACCCTTAGGGTTTGGCGCATGTCCTCAATGGTGTAGTAGTGACCCCGGGGAGCTTTGTAATCCCTACTAAAAGCGTAACCGGCCCACAATATGACCATTTCGGGGCGTTGGGCCAGGGGATCTTCCTGGGTATTGCCCATATATTTGCTCTTAAAATCCATGTTGGCCGTTTTTTTCCAGGTCTCGTACTCCCGAGGGTAGTTTTGGCCCCAGATTTCGCTTTTGGGCTCTATGCCCACGATTTCCACCTTTTTGTTATTGTAGATGGAAGCCACCTCAGCCCGCCTGAAAGTCACCGAGGCGGCGATAAGGGCCAAAACGACCACGGCCACGGCCACGCCGAAGAAGATGGCCAGGCCGATAATCCAGGGACCGTATTTGTTGGAATTCAAGATGCTCATGGCAAAACTCCGGAAACTTGATTTAAGGCCATCAAATTCAGCGAATTGATCGACGCGGCCAATTTTTTTTTTAGGGGGCGAGGCCAGCTTTGGGCTTCCAGCGGGGCCCAAAGGTTTAAATTTTCACTTAAATTTTCTTTCTTGGCCAGGGCGGCCCTGTAAGGCTTACCTGATTAAGTCCTGCCCAATTTAGGCTTACTAAGGGCCGGTTTAGTTAAGCATTTTTTCCAGCCAAGCCGGGACGGGTGAGTCCGGGAAAGGCAAGTTGACGTTGACATTGGAACCCAACCCGCTCACGGTTCCGTGGGCCATGTCCCGGTGGCAGTCCCAACAGGCCTTGTTCTCCCCATTGATAACCGTCTCATAATCGGGTGACATCTTGACAAATTCGGTCACCAGCGGCGAGTGGCAGCGCAGGCAGTTTTCCAATAGAACCTCTTTGGTACCTTCCCGGGCGCGGATAACTTGAGGTTCGGCGCCGACGGTGAAAACGGCGGCGTGGTAGAGGCCGTCCATGGCCTTAAAGGCATACTTACGTAACTCCTTGTCATTGGGCAGGTGGCAATCATTGCAAACTGCCCAAACTCGGTGGGAGCCATTTTCCCACGATTGGTAATACGAGCCCATGACGTGGCAGTTAAGGCAGGCGGCCGGGTCGTCGTAAGCGTACGTCCAAAGCCTGGAGGCGTACAAAACGTAGCAGGTCAAGCCGACCAACAGGCCGGCTAGGCCAAAACCAAGCCAAATGAACTTGAATTGCTTCCAATTCCAGCTTAGGGACATGAACTTTCCCCCAAACCCGCCTATAAGCTGGGCCGCTGAGATAATTCTATTGACGTAAGACGTTGAAACTTCTTTTAGTTTAAATTATCATAATTCATCGGATGTTGTCAACAAATTAATCTTGACTATTTTCTGGGTCATTACTTATACTGTCGGTCCTTTTTTGCCTCTCATGACTAAATAAAATAGTTTAAAGTTACTAAATAAAATAAATATTTAAATATTACTAATTGTTGGCAAATAAAAAGTTTAAAATTTAAAAATTTATTGTTAAAATGATTAAGGTATAAAAAGAAAGGGCCAGGCTGGACCAGGGCAGGCCGACCTGGGCCCTGGACCGGACGGCTTTGACGGCCGTGGGCGGGCCAGGGCAGGCCCCAACCAAGGGGCTAGGAAAGCCTGGGTCCCTTTGAGCCTATCACCCTAGCGGCCCCTGCGGGAAAAGGCCACTAAGGGCCGAATTTGACCGATTACGGGGCGGTCTGGAAAGGGGCTGCGGCTTTAGGTTTTGGGATTAACCAGTCGCCAGGCCTGCCTGACTCAGGGCTAGCTTTTTAGTCGCCAGCGGATCATCAGTGAAGCCTTTAATTCAAGGCGGTTCTGGCTAGACAAATATTATTTATTTAACATAATCGCACGTAATAAGAAAATAATCATAAATTATATATTAGACAATCTTTTATTTATAAATATTATCTATTTCTAAGTGGTCTATACATTCAAAAATCACAATTTAACTTGTCTAAGTTCATAACCACGAGAGTCAAAAATTAACTGGATTAGATTTCTTTAGCGTTAAGCCGTGGTTTTTGTTAAACTGGTCGGAGCCTGACTCAACGGGCTATAGCTGAAAGGTTTTTATTTTAATGATTGGTGTTTCAAAATTATATTGTGGAACGGTTGAGCCCTCCGACCTTCTTCGCTACGGCCGCGAATCAAAGAATTTGCCAAGCCACTTACTTCAATTTTCGGAGGACAAAAAACCGGTCATAGTCTGGAACATAACCAAAGCTTGCAACCTAAAATGCGTCCATTGCTACGCCTCGGCCATTTCAGAGCCCGCTCCTGACGAGTTGACCAAAAATGAAGCCGTCAGCCTAGTGGAAAGCCTAACCGATTATGGGGTCCCAGTAATCCTTTTTTCGGGCGGTGAACCTTTGCTCCACCCGCACCTACTGGAGCTGGTGGGCCTGGCCGTTACCAGAGGCGCCAGGGCGGTTTTATCGACCAACGGAATACTTCTTGACCGAGAAAAAGCCCTTAAACTTAAAGACCTGGGACTTTCCTACGTTGGCATAAGTTTAGACGGTCTGGATGAGGCCCACGACCGGATGAGGAGACAAAAAGGGGCCTTTAAGGCCGCTTTAAAAGCCATCGTAACGGCCAGGGAAGCCGGTCTGAAGGTGGGGCTAAGATTGACCCTAACCAAAAGCAACAAAGACGACATTGAGGATATTTTCAAGCTCCTGGTCTCCGAAGGCATCCCCAGGATCTGCTTTTATCATTTAGTCGATCAAGGCAACAATCCAAGTCTGCCCAGTGAAGCCTTAAGCCTGGCCGAGACCCGGGCGGCCGTTGATTTGATTGCCAAAAAAACCAGAGAGCTTCATGAAAACGGCCTAGCCATGGAAGTCTTAACCGTGGACAATCAGTCTGACGGCCCTTATTTGTATTTAAAACTTCTTGAGGAAGGCCGAATCAAAGAAGCCAACGCGGTCATGGAATTATTGAAGCTTAACGGCGGGGCCAGTTCCGGTAAGGGCATAGCCGCCATCTCCTGGAATGGCTTGGTTCATCCGGATCAATTTTGGCGCTCGGTGGTTTTGGGTTCCATCCGGGAAAAAAGCTTTAAAGAAATCTGGCATGATCCAAAAAACAGGCTTTTAATGGCCCTTAAAAACAAATACACTCATTTGAAGGGCCGATGCCAAGTTTGCCGTTTTCTCAAGGTCTGCGGCGGCGGGCTCAGGGCCAGGGCCGATCATTTTACCGGTGACCCCTGGGCCCCGGATCCGGCTTGTTATTTGTCCGATGAAGAAATAGGCTTAGCCTCAGGCCAGGCCAATGGAAAAATGGCTGGATAAGCCATGGATCCTCATAGTCAAAATTTTAAAGCCCCAAGGTTGGTGGCCTGGGAAACCACCAGGGCTTGCAATTTGGTTTGTCGCCACTGCCGGGCCCAAGCCCAAGCCGGGCCGGCCCCAGGTCAGCTTAACCCCCAAGAATCTCTTGACCTTTTGGATAAACTCTCCACTTTTTCTCCCAAACCCATGATTATACTTAGCGGCGGTGAACCCTTGATGAGGCCAGACATTTTTATTTTGGCCGCTCACGGGACCGCTTTGGGTATGAGAATGCTTTTATCAACCAACGGTACCCTTATTAACGATAATTCTATTAAAAAAATCAAAGAAACGGGTATAGCTAGACTAAGTCTAAGCATAGACTCACCTAACGCCCCTGAACATGATGATTTTAGGGGTATGCCCGGCTCCTTTGAAGCCACGGTCAAAAGCGCCGCCCTGCTTAAGGCTCAAGATCTACCCTTTCAAATCAACAGCACCATCACCCCTTCCAATATCGACCAGACCATGGCCATCTCGGCCTTGGCCAAAGACCTTGGGGCCGTGGCCCATCACGTTTTTTTGCTGGTGCCGGTGGGCCGGGCCAAAGAAATGACCGATCCTGAACTTCCGGCTGAAAAATACGAAGAACTTTTACGAAAACTCCGGCAAAGAGAAGACTCCTTGGAACTGGAGTTTAAGGCCACCTGCGCCCCACAATACAACCGCATCTCCCTTCAATTGGCTTTAGCCACCCCCAAGAGATCGGGCCGAGGTTGTTTGGGCGGTCAGGGTTTTATGTTTGTCTCTCACCACGGCCAGGTGGCCGCCTGCGGCTATTTGCCTTTGGAGGCCGGAAACGTCAGACAAAACCATCCAGTCGATATCTACAATGGCTCACAGCTTTTTCAAGATTTAAGAAACCGGGAAAAATACAAAGGGGCTTGCCGAGATTGCGAGTATTGGGCCGTTTGCGGAGGTTGTCGGGCCAGGGCTTACGCCAATGGGGATCACCTGGGCCCAGAACCCTTGTGCCCTCACCTGCCCCGAGTCAGAACTCCAAGCTTAACCCAGGAGGTCCTTCACAAGTGAGCCATTCAGCCGATGGGCTTAATCATTTGGACAAGCTGGCCCTAAATTTGCTTCAAGACGGCTTTCCCATCCAACCCAAACCCTATGACCTTTTAGCGGCCAGATTAAAAGATCAAAGCGGCCTTGAATTATCTGGCCTTGAGTTTTTAAATATCGTTAATTCACTCAAAGAAATAGGATATTTAAGGCGCCTGGGTGGGATTTTTAATTCCGCTCCGCTGGGTTACCGCTCAACTTTATGCGCGGCTAGGGTCCCAGATGAAATTTTAGACCAGGTCGTGGCCCTTATTAACGCCCGCCCTGAGGTCACCCATAACTACATCAGGGCCAATAAAATTAACCTTTGGTTTACTTTTTGCCATGATTCCGTCGAGACTCTAAATTCTTTCCTAAACCAACTAAGGTCAATAAAAGGCATCGGAGAGGTCTTTGACCTGCCCGCCAAAAAAGTCTACAAAATACGGGCCGTATTTAACCTTTCCCTGCCCAGTGATTTACCTAAACCAGTGCCTAAAAAATAAATTTTCAAAATCTTGATTTTTTTATTTCCATAGGCTATCATAACTAACTCTCGTCGGGCGGTTAACTCAGCGGCTAGAGTGCCATCCTCACACGGTGGAAGTCGGAGGTTCGAATCCTCTACCGCCCACCAGGAAAAAAAATTAGCCGAAGTGGTGGAAATGGTAGACACGCCATCTTGAGGGGGTGGTGGGCATCGCCCGTGCCGGTTCGATTCCGGCCTTCGGCACCAATGGCCAAAAATCATACTTTCGCGCATATCCCATATAAAACAAAACCCCTTGTAACTCAAGGGGTTTTGTTTTTTTAGTTTTTATCAATATTAGTCTAAAAAAACTCTCAAGCTAAAGAATTCTACGAGCATTTATAGATATTTACAACCAGAGTAAAAACTCAAGCCGGCCGAATAGCTAAAACCGGCCATATGAATTCATCGTATTTTAAAAATTTTATTGATATATTGAAATATATCATAAATAATAACGTAAAATATTTACTTATCTTCAGTATGGTAAGGTAAATTTGATTGATTGCAATTTTCGAACCAATTAGAATTAAGTTTACCATTTTGTAATGGAAATAAACGGGCATCTGAGGTCATAGAACAACTGG
>JAITJP010000271.1 GCA_031278835.1 Deltaproteobacteria bacterium | reverse complement strand
CCGCTCAAGGCGGTCAATAAAAAAAGGCCCAGGCTCAAGGCCAAAGCCAGCCTTTGGCCTTGAGCCAGTAGGCTGGGCCGGTATTTTGCCATAAATTTCCAAAGGGCCCCGGCTTTCATGGTTTTGACCATCTCCTAAAAAAAAAACGATTGAAGGTCTTTTTCGCCCCAAGTTGAGAAAAAAGAAAAAAAAAAGTTAATTATTTAGCTTAGCCAGATGGCCCTAGGGGGCCAGCTGGGGGCCTTTCATCGGGTAAAAATTGACCAAAGGGCCAAAAAACTTCTGGGGGACAATCAAAGGTCAGTTTTTCTCGACTGATGGGGTGAATAAAACTTAAATGAGTGGAACAAAGGGCGATGGCCTCCTGGGCTTGGGCTAGCCCAGGGGCCCCGTAATGGGTGTCGCCGTAAATGGGATGGCCCAGGGCGGCCAGCTGGGCCCTGATTTGGTGCTTAAAACCGGTTATGAGCTTAATGGTCAGCTTGGAGACCCTGGTGCCATTAAGCCGGCCGCTTTGCTTAAGTTCATAAGAAAGGGCGCAGTCCTGGCCGACTTCGCCCTGACCGGCCGGTCTGGTGAGCTGGTGATCCCTAATGAGCTTTTGGACTAACTGGTCAGGGCCCTTGGGGGGAGTGCCCAGACAGATGGCCGCGTAGAGTTTTTCTATGGATCTGTCCCTAAACTGGGCGCAGATGCGAGCGGCCGCTTTGGAGGTCTTGGCCAGGACCATTAAGCCGCCCACCGGCCGATCCAAGCGGTGACACAGGCCCAGGTAAGGGCGGCCCGAACCGGGGCGCTTTTCGGCCACATAGCTTCGGCACCATTCCAGGAGATCGAGGCGGCTGGAAAAATCAGCCTGGGCCAGATAGCCCTGGGGCTTTATGACCACCAGGAGCTGCCGATCTTCGAAAAGCACCTCGGGGCCAAGCCAGGCCTTTTGTGGCCGGGCCTTTTCTGGCCAGGCCTTTTCTGGCCGGCCTTTTGGCGGCCGGGCTAGGCTCATTTTTTTAGTTTCCTGGTGGGACATGATTTTGGGCCGGGGGCCGGGCTTAGCCGTCACAAAAAAAGCCTTTATTAGTCTTCAAATCTAAACTATACTTAAACCCTGGTCACGAGAGACCGTAAACGATACGATTATACCATTAGTCTTAAAGCAAAGGTAGGCTTAAGCCAGGGCCTAAGCCAGCTGGGACCAGGGCCGAACATGGCCCCAAAAATGGCCAGATTTGGCCTTTTTGGCCAGGAAAGACCAATCATGGATTATTTGAGCAGAAAAGTCGACCAAGAGGCCGCCTCATTGATTTTCACGGAATTTTTAAAAGCCGGCTTGGCCTTGGAACCCTTGGAACTGGAGCGCTTTTTCTGGCTGGACCAAAGCCTCAGGCGTCAAAACGAAAAGCTTGATTTAACCAGGATCAAAGAGCCCAAAGCCATCGTGGTCAAGCATTATTTGGATTCGGTCTTGGCCGCTAACCTGATTGAACCCAAAGGGCCGATCATGGATCTGGGCTCCGGGGCCGGCTTTCCCGGCCTACCCATGGCCATCATGCGGCCAGACTGGCGGGTGGTTTTGGCCGAACCTAGGGCCAAGCGGTTGGCCTTTATCGAAGAAGTCGTGGACTTACTGGGCTTAACTAACGTGGAAGTTTATCCGCATAAAGTCACGGCCAAATATAGCGGTCAGATCGACAGCCTGGTGGCCAGGGATTTTGGGCCAAGTGCCGAGATAATCGAACTGGCCGCGGCCATTTTGCCGCCCGGGGGCCGGCTTCATTTGATGAAAGGCCCAAGCGTGGACCTGGAACTCTCCGAGGCGGCCAGGCAGCCGGCTTGGCAAGAGTTTGGCGACCTCCAAGATCACCACTACAGCCTGGGGGCCGAGCGGCTTAAGCGCCGGCTAATCACCTTGGTTAAGGGCGGGCTTAAAAGCGCCACCCTGAGCCAGCCTGGTCGGAAAGTCACGGAAATCGCCAGTCACATGAATCCCAGGTTTAAAAACTGGCTTAAATTACTGGAAGGCCGAAACATCAAAAAAACTGGCGAGGCCCTGGTTTCCGGGAAAAAGATCGTCAGAGATCTCTTGGCCACCGAACCGCTGCCCATCACTAGTCTCCTGGCCATCGATAAGTCAGACTATCAGGACCTAAAGCTGCCCGAGGACCTGGAAATCTACCACCTGCGTCAAGAACTATTTCCCAAACTGGATTTGTTTGGCACCGGCCCGCCCCTCTTGGTCATACCCACCCCGGTTTTGGTCAACTGGAGAGAGGAGGAGCCCTTTTCCGGGGTAAAAATTTTGGTGCCCTTCCAAGATCCGGCCAACGTCGGGGCGGTCATCCGCAGCGCCGCCGCCCTGGGCGTGGAGGTAATTTTGCTTAAGGAAGCGGCCAACCCCTATCACCCCAAGGCCCTGCGGGCGGCCGGGCCGGCCCTCTTTAAGACGACCATTTTGAGCGGACCAGCCCTAAGCCAAGTGCCAATCTTGGAAAATATGTTCGCCCTTACTCCCAAAGGAGTAAACATTCATAAATTCAAACCATCAAAATACATAAAGGACGGCCTTTACTTACTTATGGGCCTAGAAGGCCCGGGCCTGGCCGAGCTGGATTTTCCAGCCAAAAGGTGCCTGTCCATCCCCATGAAAGCCGAGGTGGAGTCCTTTAACGCCGCCACGGCCGCGGCCATCGCCATGGCCCTGATTACCGCCCAGGATTTTGCCCAATAAAGCGAACTTAACTAAGGGCCCTGATTATGGCCCTTAGTTAAGTTTGGTTTTTTTAGGCCCTCTACAATTATGTAATGAAATTCAATACTTAGCCAAATAAAAAGCGGCCAGAAAAACCTTTTGGGTTCTTCCAACCGCTTGGTTTAGCCTTCAGAAATAGCCTGGGCTGAAGATCGAGCCCCGGCTAAACGAAGACGTTTAACTTAGAGCCGACCCCGGTTAGCATGGCCACGGCCAAAAGCGCCGTTTGTTGCTGTTGGTAGGCCATTTGCTGTTGAGCGACCACCTCGATGGTTTTCAAGGCCAGTTCGGTCTGAGCCTTTTGACTTTCCATCAAAGTTTGCGTCAGGTTGCCGGCAAGGCTACCAAAATTGTTTGAATTAACATTCATTGGCGCGCCCTCCATGGTTATAAGATGAGATCTCCTCCTGAGATCCACTGGTCCATCTTTCTTATCGGCACCTGGAGGGTTTAACTTGAAGGAAAATGTCAGATTTTTTTCAAACCGAGCTCAAGTTTACTCTAGAACCTGGAAAAGCCCCGAGCTAGTGGCCCAAAGCGGCCCCGGCCCATCAATCCTCAAAGTCTTCTTGGTCAGTCAGACCATGGTTGACGATGGCCCGCAGTTCTTTGCCAGGCTTGAAGATGGGCATTTTTTTGGACTTAACCGGGATGGCTTCGCCGCTTTTGGGATTGCGCCCAACATAGGCGCCATATTTTCTGACCGAAAAAGAGCCAAAACCTCTCAGTTCGGCCCTCTCGTCCTTACTTAGCCCTTCCACGATGGTGTCAAAAAAGGAATTCACCACCGTCTCGGCCTCCTTGAGGTTAATTTTATTGGAACTGGCCAGTTCCATGATCAATTCGGATTTATTCACAAGTACCTCTCAGCGGACCTAGGGAGGAACCAAAGCCCTGGTCCAGCGCGGTCAAACAATTTAAGTTTTTCCAAGGTTCCCCGCATCGTTTTTGCCAAAAATCGGTTCCCATGGGGGAACTTCTGTACTTCCTTACGCCTTCCAAAAAAAGAAAACCAAAACCATTCAGACAGACCATAACTCAGCCGTCAGTCTATATATATCATTTAAAATTAATCTATGTCAAGAAAATTTAAAATTTTCGCTAACCTTCGTAACAATAATTTAATTTTTTTAATAATTCCAAATAGAAAGCTTTTTGGCTCCCGGCTCCCCCCATTGGGCTCAAAGTTACCGATAAATTGGGCCTTATTACGAATCGCTTCCTTTTGCTCCCCGGAAAGCTTGAGCCCCTGGTCCTGAGATTTTTTTTACCCCTTACCCCTATTCATTCATAAAATTTAAAAAAAATTGCCAAAAGCTGCCAAAATTTTTGCCCGCGAAGGGGCCGGAGCGGAAAAAAAATAAAATTTTTTTTCCTGGGGCCCTTTTTTTGGGGGAAAATTTTATGGGCCTAAAGAAAGTCCTGGCCCCCCTGGGGACTTTAGCGGAAAATCCTGACGGCCAGAGCCAAGGCCTATGGCCTTTTGGCCTTAAATAATGGTACAATTTAAGGGCAAGTTTTCCCGGATCACCACTTAGCCCAAATAGTCGCCAAAAGTAAGGGGCCAAAAATGGACCACAACCATTGACCAAGTATAGGGCCAAACAAACCAACCGGTCAAGGCCCAGGGGACCTGGGGCCTTTTTTGGCCCGGGCCGGGCTTTTGTGGGGCCGGGTTGGGCCGGTTTTTGGCCTGGAGCTTTGCTGTCAAAATTTAAAAATTACTATTAAAGTCTATTCCTTAAGAGCCAATCGCGGCCATCATTTTCGCCTAAGCGCTTAGATACTTGGTAAGTTTTACCACGACTCGACAAATTTAAATATTCCTAATGATTTTTAGACTGATTGACCTATTTCGAAAAAAACACTAAAATAAAGCCGTGAAAAATTTTGTAAGACATTTTTTGTCTTATAATGCCTCCGCGAGTCTTTGACAATAAAATAAACTTGTTTTTAAAACCTAAAGTGCCATAAAAATAACTTTAAACATTGTAACTTGATACTCATTAGCCTTTTTTCACGGTTTATTAAGTTTAAACATATTTACGTTTAAACCTAACAGTTAACTTTATGTTTAACTAATCATTGTAGATGGAAAATTATGACAACTTTTTATATCAATCCAGTCAACTTAATTCAAACCCTGACCATGGCCTTGGATTTGGCCGTTGACGGGGTCAGCCTCCACCAGAGGCGCACGGCCATTATCTGCGGCCATTTGGCCGAAAAAATCAACATGCCCGTGGCCGAGGAACACGTTTTGTTGAGCGCCGCCTTGATGCACGACATCGGGGCGGCCTCATCCACCGAAGAAAGGAAGAAACTGGCCGACCCCAACGTGGGCTGGGACAAAAATGACATCTTCCAGCACGCCGAGAGCGGCTATCAACTTTTGGTCAATTCCGGCACCTTTTTGGAGGTGGCCGACGGCATTCGTTACCACCATGACCACTGGAATGG
>JAITJP010000208.1 GCA_031278835.1 Deltaproteobacteria bacterium | reverse complement strand
GTGGCTTGGGATGATCCCTGGGACCATACCCAGGGCATCGCTTTCAATATCATCAAGGCCTTTTTGGCTTTCGCCAACGGGGGCTTAACCGGGGTGGGTCCGGGCCAAAGCCAACAAAAGATGTTTTTCTTGCCCGAAAGTTACACTGATTACATTTTCGCCGTGATTGGCGAAGAATTAGGCCTAATTGGGGTCATTACCATATGTTTTTTATTCTTGGCCTTAACTTATCGCTGTTTTATGACGGCCAGGGCGGCCAAGACCCTAAGCGGATTTTATCTGGCCATTGGCATGACTTTATGCGTCATCGTTCCGGCTTTTATCAACATGATGGTGGCCCTCTCGATTATACCGGCCAAAGGACTGCCTTTCCCCTTTTTCAGTCACGGCGGCTCCAGCATCTTGGTCTCCTGCGCGGCCATGGGCATCGTCATGGGCATCCATTCGCAAAGTCTAAGGGACCTAGGCCCAGAGCGCCTCAAAAAGGGTCTTAAACAGCCCTCCAAAACTTAAAAAACGATCGTGAAAAGCCATTTTAAAGTACTCATAGCCGCCGGAGGAACCGGCGGTCACGTGATGCCGGCCGTTACGGTGGCTGGTGAGATTAAGGCCCTTTACCCGGAGGCTGATTTTCTCTTTGTCGGGGTGGGGCGCCCGGCTGAGGGAAATATTCTGGATCCCTTAGGCTATCAGCGAAAAATTCTAAAAGTCCCCAGCCTGGCCGGAAAAAATCCCTTCAAGGCCGCCTTGGCCTTGTTTTCTCTGTTTAAAAGTCTCATCGGGGCCACCTCGATTGTCAAAGACTACCAGCCCGATATCTGTCTGGCCTTTGGCGGATACGTTTGCGGTCCGGTCGGCTTGGTGGCTAAGATTTTTGGCCTGCCGCTGGTTTTACACGAACAAAATTCCAGGCCGGGCTTGACCAATCGCTATTTGGGCAAAATCGCCGATCTGGTCATGCTGGGCTTTCCAGAAACCGAGGAGCTATTTAAAGCCAAGCGGCTGGTTTACGTTGGTAACCCGGTTCGACCAGAAATCGCCCTTTTGGGCCAAAAAGAGAGAAACTTTGAGCCCCAGGCCCTGGGTCCACAAATCCTGGCCCTGGGCGGTTCGCAGGGCTCCCAAAAATTAAACCTGGCCGTCATGAATCTGGCCAAAAGCTTGGTCGAGGCCCACCTACCCTTTAGGCTAATCCATCAAACCGGCCCCCAGATGGAAGCCCAGGTCAAAGAATGCTATGAGCGGCTAAAGATTAAGGCCAGCGTCTGGCCTTTTATTTCTAACATGGCCCAGGCCTACCAGCAGGCCGATCTGGCCATCAGCCGGGCCGGGGCCCTGACCCTGGCCGAACTGGTGGCCGCCAAAGTGCCCTGCCTTTTGGTGCCCTTGGCCACGGCCGCCCATGATCACCAAAGCTGCAACGCCCGGGCCCTTGAAGAAAAAGGCTTGGCCCTGGTGGTCCCGGAAAAGGACCTAGAGACAGGCTTATTGGAGAAAATGGTTTTGTCCCTGCTGCGAAAGCCAGAAAAACTACGCTCCATGAGCCAATCAATGGCCAATGAGCCAATCGATCCTGGATCGGTCGGGCCCAAGATGGCCAATCTGGTCATTGAAACCCTAGAAACTTATTTTCAAGCCGAGGCGGCCAAAAGCCCGTCCTCGGGCCAGACTCTGGACAAAAAATAAGGCCCGATTGGCCCTGACCAAAAAAGAAAAAATCCGGCTTTTGGCTAAGCCCGGCTTATCGGAAAGCCGGAACTGATAAGGAATTTTAAAAAATGTATCACCGGAAAAGGCGCGTACACTTTGTGGGCATAGGCGGCATTGGCATGAGCGGCATCGCCGAGGTGCTGCTCAATTTAGGCCACGCCGTGAGCGGCTCCGATCAGCAGGAGAGCGCCCAGACTAGCCGCCTGCGTTCCTTGGGGGCGGAGATTCACATCGGTCACCGGGCCGATCAGGCCGAAGGGGCCGACGTGGTGGTGGTTTCGAGCGCCGTGCCCCAAGCCAATCCCGAATTGGAAAGGGCCAGATCGCTGGCCGTGCCGGTCATCCCCCGGGCCGAGATGCTCTCGGAATTAATGCGTTTAAAAACTTCCGTGGCCGTGGCCGGATCGCACGGCAAAACTTCGACTTGTTCCTTGGTGGGCTTAATGCTGACCCAGGCCGGCCTGGACCCAACCTTGGTCATCGGGGGGCGCATCAATAACCTGGGCCTAAACGCCAGACTGGGGCAGGGCGAGTTTTTGGTGGCCGAGGCTGACGAAAGTGACGGTAGTTTTTTGCTGCTCTCGCCCACGCTTACCATAGTTACCAATATCGATCAAGAGCATTTGAGTAATTACAGGGATTTTGACCATTTGAAGGAAACTTTTTTAACCTTCATAAACCGGGTGCCTTTTTATGGGGCCTCCATTCTCTGCCTGGACGATCCCCAGGTGCAAGATCTGGTGCCACGGGTCAAGAAACGTTTTATCACTTACGGCTTATCGGCCCAGGCCGAGGTCACGGCCAAGG
>JAITJP010000131.1 GCA_031278835.1 Deltaproteobacteria bacterium | reverse complement strand
GACTGACCATAACCTGCCAATAGACTGACCAAAACTAGCTAATAGACTGACCATAACCTGCCAATAGATTGACCAAAACTAGCCTGGGAGCGCCAATTTTCACTCTGGCCGATAATCTTTTAGGGCTTATGGCCTAATTTCAGCTAAAACCGTTATTAATCGAGGTTTTTATCTTGTTTGCCAAGACTCAATAAGCTAAAAAAAAGGTCTTTGGGGGGCCAAGTTATAAAGCAAATTTTTTTGACCACTAAATTTGAGCCTGGGCTGGCTCCCTTAAGGAAGCGGAAAGGATCAGGCTAACTTTTACTAAGGACCATGGCTGACCAGCTTGATGGTAAGTCAAAGCGGAAAAGAACTGGACTTGTGGGTTAATTTGGCTAATTAGATACTCATTTAAGTCTAAAAACTCGGTGGCCATGAAATTCTTTGGGGCCTTTAAGTTAATTAACAAATACTTGACCCAGTTTAATGATTTTCCCGCGATTAGGGGTGATTTTAAAGCCATTTTGGCGGCTTTTAGGCATCGATCCGCTCGGCGGGCCTGGCCAAAGCCCATGACCCTTAGGTCATTGGTGGCCAGGGTCGTCCTAAGGATAGACCAGCTCGGTCAAGCCGCTAACGGCCAGATAGAGAAGTTCATCGACCTGGTTCAGACACTCATCGAAACTGGCCTCGGGCTTAGCTGCCCAGACCTTTTGGTTGGAAAGGGCCATGACCTAGTCACTTTTAAGCAAAAGCTTTTCCAGGCTTCCTTGGGCCAGGGCCTGGGCACCGGGGCTGGCCTTGAGCCGCGGTGGCCCAAACCACGACCAAAGGGATCATGGCTTTTTTTAGACCTACTTTTTTTGTTTATTAAAGGCCATTATTACTTTTTGAGTTTTAACTTTTATATTAATTATAGCCATTAAATTTTAGGCCATAATTTTAAAGAAACTCTAGACTTGGAATGTCAAAAAACTTTTTTTTCATTACCTTGGGCTAAGGGGGGCTGTCCTTTAAGCCCCGGATTCTCGCCCCTCTAAATTAAACTCGAAAAATAATTAGAGTTTTAATTATTGAGCGCGTAGGGGCGTGAAAAACCGGGGCCAATGGGGGGTCTAAGCCTTTGATTGGGTCGGCCAACCTCAAGGGAGGGGGAGGCCAAATCGACTTTATTTACTCCTAAGAGTAAAAATCATTAAGCTTGACCCCAGAACTTGATCATCTAGCCCCAAAAAACGATTTGACTTTACCGATGAAGCCGGTGTTGTTGGTCCTTCTGGGGACATGTTCATCAAACTCAGAGAGGTTATTTTGGCTATAAAGAATCAAGCCAACGGCCGTGGAGTAAATGGGACTGTTGAGCATCTCGTCCACGCTACCGTTGATCATGGGGTAGCCAACCCGGATCTGCTTATTAAAGATATCCAGGCCCAGCTCCCTTATGCCCATTAATAGCGAACTGCCTCCGGTCAAGACCACGTTGCGCACGTGTTCGTCATAACCGCTTCTGATAAGTTCGAAGTTAACCAGTTGAAAGAGATTTTCTATGCCCCGGCGCAAAATCTGGCAGACGCTCATGACCCCGATATCGACTGAATTGATGTTATCCAGACTGCTGACTTCGATGATGTAATCATCGGGAATCACATCCTCATAACAGGAACCATGGGTTAGCTTTAAACACTCGGCCGATTCCAGGGAAATGTTTAAGGCCGTGGCCAGGTCGCAGGTCAAAGAATCCCCGCCAATGGCGATTTCATGGACGTGATGGATGACTCCGTTTAGGTAAATGGCCATGCCCGTGGTGCCCCCGCCGATATCCAAGAGCAGCACCCCTTGTTGCTTTTCCGCGTTAGAGAGGACCGCTTCGGCCGAGGCCACGGATTCCAAGTAAACGTTGTCTATGGCCAAGCCGGCTTCGTCCACGCACTGACAGAGATCGTTTAAACAATTGGTTTCCACGGTAAAAACGTGAACAAAGACTTCCAGTTTTTCGCCCCGCAGATTGATGGGATTGATGATCCTTTCGCCGCCGTTTAGCCTAAACTCCATGGGGATTTGGCTAAGGATCTGCTGGTTACTGGGAATATTTAGGATGACGGCTTGACTTATGACCCGTTCGATATCGTTTTTATTGACCACGCTGGTTTTATTTGTGCCCACCGAGCCATGGACCTTAATTCCGTTGATGTGCTCTCCGGCGATGCCTATGTAGGCCGACAAACAGTCGTAGCCGGAATAGTTAGAAGCCTTTTCCACGGCCTCCTCTATGGCCCGAACTATTTTTGGCATGTTGATGATCCGGCCATTGGACAGGCCATCCGAGGGCGAAGGCGCGTAGCCGACCGCTTTGATGTTAAGGCCGAAATCATCGCTTTTTTCAGCCACCAGGCAAACGACTTTGGTGGTTCCGATGTCCAGAGCCACTAAAACTTCATCGTTTTTTGACATTTTATAAATCCTCCCTAAAAAAACTTTTACGGCTGTTTTGACGCGGCCGGCCCAGGGGCTGGGCCACTGGCTTAGAAAAAATTAAACCAAAAAAATCTTACGCGCCTAAGAGTCAATTTGGTTTAGACGGTTAAACCGCCGGGTTCCAGGATGGCCGGCTTTGAGCCGGCCGGGGCCTCCCCTGGGGCTGGTCCTTGGCGCTCTCCAAGGTGGCCAGTTCCTGGGGTCTGGATAATAAAAATTCTGGTTTTTTCTAACTAATCAAGGGGGCCAGCTCCTTGGCCATTTTTTTACTTATTTGATGATGGCCTCAAGAGCCCCTTCGAGCCGTCTGGATGATGGCCTCAAGAGCCCCTTCGAGCCGTCTGGAGGGCCCCTGGGCCATAACTGCCGGTGACTCGCTCTGGATAATCGAGGATTAAGTAATCCAGGTTCTCATAGAGCCCTTCTTCCTTTAAATGGGCGGTGACCTTAGCCAATCGCCAAAATTTCAAAGGGTAATCGCCTAAACCGACCTTGATCTTAAGACCGCTTTTTTTAAGATAAAGGGTTAGGCCCCGGTCTCGGTCGTAGTGAAACTCAGAGACGTTACTTGTTTTATAATCGTCCTTTCTGGAGTCAAGGACCTTGATTAAAGAAAAAATTTCAGCCAAAGCGTCATGGACCAGTGGACCGGAATCGGACAGTTCTTCAAAAGTAAAACCGCTAATTATCGGTAGATCGGATATTTCTAAGGGGTCTAATTTTTTAAATGGAAGACCATTTTCATTAATATAATATAAATATTGCGAGCTTACGATCGCCTTGGGCTTATATTCAGTAACCTTAAGACTTAAGCCATTTGGTAAGGTCTGACTGAGTTCCGCATTTTCGACCCAGGGTAAAGCTTTAATATTTTTTATAACAGTTTTTGTATCTAAAGTCAAGCTGTTAACTGAAATATCTAGACCGGCAGCCTCTAAAATTTCTGTTCTTGCTAGCTTTGATAAGCCCGTGACCAAGATAGACTGTGGTTTTATCATAAAATAATCGGACTCATTAACATACATATAGCCAACTATGCTGCCCACGGTCAGGACGGCCAAGACGATAAAAGAAAGCGTTCCCACCAAAATCAGCTTAAAGGCTTCCTTGATGAGCCAACCCAAAGAGGGCAGCTTACTCATGTCGGGCTTAAAAGAAAAAGGATATTTTTTCTTTTCCCGCCGCCGGTTTCTGCCCTTGGCCTTAGGGTTAGGCTTAAACTCTTTGGGCTTATTTTTTTGGCCGTAAGGCTTTTCGCGAAAATTATATTTATTGGCCAATTTCAATCCCTTTCCATCGATTGGCCAATGGCCAATAGCCCTGGGGCCCTGGAGCCCTGGGGCTTTTTAGATTTTTGGCGTTTTAACCTGGCCCCTTTTGGCTTTTTGGCTTTTGGGCTCTTGGCCAGGCCAATAATCAATCTGGGTCAGGCTTAGCTCTTGGGCCTTTAGGTCCCAAATTTTTATTTCCGGAAAAAGCTCGATTTGATATTTCTGGTAAACTTGGCTTCTGGCCAGGTTAGCCAGCATCCAAACGTCGGAAGCCTTTGCCATTTTGGCGTTTATGATGAAGTTGGCGTGCTTGTCGGAAATCTCGGCTCCGCCAAATGTTTCACCTTTAAGGCCGCAAGAATCGATTAGTTGTCCGGCCGATTTTCCCGGCGGGTTTTTAAAAACGCAGCCCAAGCTTGGCCCGCTGGGCTGACTATCGTGCCTTTTTTTTCGCTCCTGGGCTATTTTTTTGGCCACCAGGTCGGCCTCTGAGGGGCGCAGGGCCAAGACGACTTTTTTTATGATCGAGCCGCGTAAACTCTCCGGTAAATTAAGCGACCGATAGACCGGATAAATCTCTTCCCTTTTTAGGCATAAATTTTCGCCCTGTAGAGTGATCAGCTCCATTTCCTCGACTAGTTCGGCCAGGCCATGATTTTTGGCCCCAGCGTTACCCATAACGGCGCCGCCAACCCGGCCCGGTAAACCGGCCAAAAACTCCAAGCCGGTCAGAGCCTGGCTCTGGCTAAGCTCAAGGATTTTAGCCGTGGCCGCCCCGGCCCCGGCCTCGATATAATTATTCCTGACCGAAATCCGCTTAAAATCTCCATCCAAGATAAGCCCGGTGGCCAAAAGCCCATCGTCTGGAAAAAGCAGGTTACTGCCTCCGCCAATAATGGCTAGTTTTAATCCTTCCTGGGCATGAAAGTTAACCACTTGGCTTAATTGAGCCTCATTTTTTACCCTAATTATGACCGCCGGACCGCCGATGCCAATGGTTGATAAGTCTGAGAGCGCCTCAATGGAGTTTTCCATCTTGAGTTTTTGCCTCAATAAGTCTGAAGTTAACTTTAGCGCTTCGTTGATTAACAATTTTTTCCTCTGTAACTAATTGACCTTTCAGCCCTGAGCCCAGGGCCCAGGGCTGAAAGGCTATTGGCCATCATTCCGAAAAACGTTTTAGGAGTTCCTCGCCGACTTGCCAGATATTGCCGGCCCCCAGGGTCATGATCACGTCGCCTGGCCTTAGGCGATCTTTTAATTTGCCGGCCATGAGGTTGACTTCTCCCAAGTATTCCACGCCTCGGTGGCCGTGACTGGCGATGGCCTTGGCCAGGATCTCGGAATCGAGGTTTTCAAATGGGGCTTCCCCGGCCGAGTAAATATCGGCCAGAAAAAGATGTTCAACTAGGTTAAAGGATTTAACGAATTCGTCAAAAAGCTCCTTGGTTCTGGTGTGGCGGTGCGGCTGAAACAGAACTATTTTGCGCCGATCGGGGTAACACTCGGCCAAGGTGGACAAAGTGGCCCGAATTTCCGTGGGGTGGTGACCATAGTCGTCCAAAAAAGCCATACCGCCCACTTGGCCTTTAAGCTCAAAGCGCCTACCCACGCCCTTTAAACCGGCGATGCCCTCGGCGATCATCTGGGGGGCCAGGCCAAACTCAAGACCCACGGCCGAGGCGGCCAGGGCGTTTAAGACGTTGTGACGACCGGGCATATTGACGGTGATTTCCCCAAGCCGCTCACCCTTTCGGTACCAATCAAAGCGATGGCCCCAGTCCAGGGTTTTTATGTCCTTGGCC
>JAITJP010000139.1 GCA_031278835.1 Deltaproteobacteria bacterium | reverse complement strand
GGTCGTCTAAATCTTCAAGCGGCTAAAAATTTAACCCAAGCCACGGCCGAGGCCATCGCCCAATTGCCGCCCGAGGGTAGAAATCAAGCTCCCCACACGGTTAAGGGTTTGGGCCTTTTGCCGCCCAGATACGTGTAAAAATAAAAAGTCAGATTTTTGACCTATCGAAATTTCCCCCGAGGAAAAATCACAAAAAAAATAAACAAAATTCCTAAGAGCCCTGGCCGAGATTAACCAAAGATTAATCAAGGTCGGGGTTTTCCGCTTTATTGAGCTTTTTTGACTTGGCCCCAGAGATGAGGGCCTTGACTTTTTTTCGAAGTTCTTTCAAGGGCTCCGGGGCCAGTTTGGTTAGGCTAATTAAATCATCGTCTGAGGCTTTGTTGATATCCTCCAGGGTTGGGTATTTATTGACCAGGGCTTGGAGGCGCTTTTTACCAATGCCCTTTACTTCCATGAGATGGCTTGAGAGCATTTCTTTGCTCCTAAGAGCGTGGTGGTAGGTTCGGCAGAAACGGTGGGCCTCGTCTCGGAGTTTAGCCAGTAACATTAGGGCGGCTGAGCCGGGTTTTAGGTCAGCCGGGTTTTTGCGGCCAGGCAGAAAAACGCGGTCCGGGCCATGGTCGTCACGATCTTTGGCAATGCCGGCCAGGGGCGGCGGGCTTAGGCCCAAATCAGAAAAAGCCGCCAGGACGGCCGAGAGTTGACCCCGGCCGCCGTCGATTAAAACCAAGTCCGGGCTGGGCCAGTTTAGGTTATCCCCTTGGTGGCTAAAGCGTCGGCCGATGACTTCGCGCATCCCGGCGTAATCGTCTCCGCCCGGAGCGGTTTTTATCTTAAACTTTCGATACTGGTTTTTTTTCCATTGGCCGTCTTCCATGACCACCATGCCGGCCACGTTGGCCGTGCCCTGGAGATGGGCTAGGTCAAAGCATTCCAGGCGTTTTGGGATGGTGGGTAGGGCTAGCTTGGCCATGAGTTCGGCCAAGACTGACTTGGTTAAGGTCATTTTCTCAACCCGCTCGTCCAAAATAGCCTTGGCGTTTTCGGCGGCCATCTCCAAAAGCCGAAATTTTTCGCCTTTGGCAGGGGAGAGCAGTTTAACCGGCGATCCTTTCAGGCTAGACAAGTAATCAATCAAAAGCCGCCTCTCGGCCTCGGGGGGCGGTTCTGGGAGGCAAATCTCCTCGGGGATAAAGTCGCCTTCCCGATAAAACTGGCCGACCAAACTCGGTATCGTCTCGCCCGCCCAGTCCTCGCCCTCTACGGAAAGGGGCCGACAACCGGAAACCACCCCGTTTCGAATGGTCAAAACGGCCGCCTGAATAAGTCCATCCTTATGGGCCAGGGCCCAGACGTCAAGATCTTTGTTTTCGCTCAAAGATACCACTTGACGTTCCAGGGTTTGCTTGATGTCGGCCAGGCGGTCCCTGATGGTGGCCGCTGCTTCAAAATCGAGTTTTTCGGAAGCTTTTTTCATGGCCGCTTCCATGCCTTTAATAAGATCCCCTTGGCGGCCCATAAAAAACAGCCGGACTTGGTCGGTTAATACTTTGTATTCCTCGGCGGTGACCTCGGGCCGGCAAGGGGCCAGGCATTGGCCGATCTGATAGTTTAGACAAGGCCGATCAATTTTTTTGACGTCGGGCCTTTTGCATTTACGGAGCGGAAATAGGCGGTTTACGATTCTGAGGGTTTCTTTTAGCGAGGTGGCCGAGGGGAAGGGCCCAAAAATCAGGCTGCCGTCCCGAACAGGCCGTCTGACCGTTTCCAAGCGGGGAAAGGCCTCGGTGACGCTTAGGCGCAGTGAGGCGTAGGTTTTGTCGTCCCTGAGGATGACGTTAAACCTTGGCCGATATTTTTTGATTAAATTATTTTCGAGAATCAAGGCTTCTTTTTCAGTGGCCGTGACCATGAAATCAAAGGACTCGATTTTGTTTACCAGTAAAGTGATTCTCGGGCTAAGATTTTTGTCCCTAAAATATGAAGAAACCCTTTTGGGCAAAACCTTGGCTTTGCCGACATAGATGACCCGCCCGCCCTGGTCTTTCATGAGATAGACTCCGGGTGAGTTTGGCAGATCCAGGGCAAGCGAGCGCAGTCTTTTTAGGGCCTCGGCCGATCCGGCCTCCGGGGCAACCTCATCCACGGGCCGGGCCAGGGCTTGATTGGCCTGGCCCGGCCAGCCAGCCTCCGGGGCGGCCTCGTCCACGGGTCGGGCCCGGGCTTTCTTGGCTTTGAGGGGCTTAGGTGATTTTGGGGCGCCTTGATAGTCTTGGTGGGCCAGGGTTAGATTGGCCTGGCCAAGGGAACCGGTTTCCGGGGCGACTGGCTTAGCCAGGCAGGGCTGGGAGCAAGCCTCAACCGGGGGCGGCGTCTCATTGGAGGCGCTTTGGTTTAAGTTTTCTTCGTTGGTTCTCTCCACCAAAATCCCCGTTTTTTAGATGGGGCCAAAGCCAGAGGATTTTTTACATTTTAGCCTAAAGTAAAGTAAGTTTTTACTTATTTGATTTAAAATTGGGGTCCAAGTAATGGGCCAAGACCTCGGGCCAAAGACCCAGGCCGGTTAAGACGTACTCGACCATTTCCCTTACGGCCCCATGGCCGCCTTTGGCTTGGGTGACCAGGTGAACGCGTCTTAGGACCTCGGGATCGGCGTCTGAGGGGGCCATGGCCAAACCGCAGCGAATTAAGATGGGCAAGTCAACGATGTCATCCCCGGCAAAGGCGGTTTCTTCCGGCTTTAGACCCGTGGAGCTAAGGACTTGGTCGTAGACCTCAAGTTTATTTAAGGCCTTTTGGTGGACCTCGGTAACCCCCATTTCCTTGGCCCGGTGTTCGACCACTCCGCTGGTTCGGCCGGTTATTATGGCTACTCTCAGGCCGGCTTTGACCAGTTGTTTTATGCCAAAGCCGTCGCGGCTATTAAAGCGTTTAGATTCCACTCCCTGGTCATTGATTATGATACCCCCATCGGTCATGACCCCGTCAACGTCAAAGCCTATCCATTTGATGTTAGGAAAGGGGTTTGGCGGCGTGCGCATCTTAGGACTCCTTAGCGTAGGTGTTGTTTAATTCAAGGTTGGCCAGATGAAGGTTTTTAAGGTTACTCAGTAAGGCCTTGGCTTTACTTAAGGGCCATTGGTTGGGGCCGTCACATAAGGCCTTTTCTGGATTGGGATGGATTTCCATGAAAAGGGCCTCCACCCCAACGGAGACCGCCGCCCTGGCCAGATAAGGGATAAAACGGCGATCCCCGCCACTTCGGGAGCCTCCGGCCGAGGGTAATTGAACGCTGTGGGTGGCGTCAAAAACGATCGGCCAATTAAATTCCCGCATGATTACTAGGGATCTCATGTCAACGACTAAGTTGTGGTAGCCAAAGGAGGCCCCGCGCTCACATAGGCACAGGCCCTGAAAAGCCTTACTTGATTGGGCTTTTTCCACCACGAGTTTCATGTCGTCTGGGGCCATGAATTGGCCTTTTTTGACGTTAAGGGGCAGTCCACTATCGGCGGCGGCCACCAACAGGTCGGTTTGCCGGGACAGAAAGGCCGGAATCTGAAGGGCGTCCAGGACCCCGGAGGCCTCTTTGACCTGCTGGATATCGTGTATATCGCTAATAATGGGAAAATTAAATTCTTTTTTTAGATCGGCCAAGATGGTTAAACCCCGATCAAAGCCGGGCCCGCGAAATGAGCCAAGACTTGAACGGTTGGCCTTGTCAAAGCTTGATTTGAAAACAAAAGGTAGTCCCAGTTCCGAGGTGATGGCCTTTAAGGTCTCGGCGCTTTGACGCATGATTTCCGGAGATTCTATGACGCAAGGGCCGGCGATCAGGCACAAAGAACCATCGCCCACCGTAACGTTTTTTATTTTAACTGTATTGGTCAAAAAATTTCCTTTTTATGGTAATTGGTCTGGCCCCAAAAAAATGGCCCATGGTATTTTTGTGTTTTTCTAAGGCCGTTTATTTATAGGCAAGCCAGCCGGCC
The DNA here is from genome assembly GCA_031278835.1 of Deltaproteobacteria bacterium. Lineage (GTDB taxonomy): Bacteria > Desulfobacterota > Desulfarculia > Adiutricales > Adiutricaceae > JAIRNQ01. The sequence continues at coordinate 1,793 of JAITJP010000139.1, read as the reverse complement.
AAAAAATAAACGGGCCAGTTGGTATTACATTATAACCAAGAAAAAAGTTTTTTGTTGGCTTAAGGGCAAAAAAGGTTCAATTTCGGGGCGGGCTACTTTATTAATAAAATTTTCTCGAAATTTTTAAAAAAAATTAACTCAATTAAGTTTGTAAGTAATTTTGAAATTAGCCTAATTAGCGATGATTTTATTTTTTTGGCTTAAATCGAGTCGCTTCGCCATCTGGGCATAGTTAGTTCTCTGGCGATGTGCAGAAAAACGTCGTCGGTTAGGGTAGCCAAAAAATCCCGGGTTTTTATTTCTGGGGGCTCTTCTTCTCGGTATCTTTGGTCGAGGTTTTTTAGGAAGCGTTTGGTTGGGTTTAAAAAAGGACCTTGATTGAAGTCTTCCAAAAAAGTTTCAAAAAGGATCCGGTAAAGACGCTTAATTTTAGGGGCCTCTCGTTTGATTTTTGGATTATAGTAAATATTTTCTCGGTTAAAATTTTTTAGATCAATTAGGGCCTTGGCCATTTCCGGGGAAAAAGCGATTTTTTCAGGATTAGCTTTCGATTCCTCGATGATGTTTTCAACCAGTTTGTAGACAATGGTGCCGTTGGTGGAGCCCAGGGTATTTTTGATGTGATCGGGTAATTGGTCTCGATCGATTAGGCCCACCTCGATGGCGTCCTCAAGATCGCGCCCGACATAGCTGACCGTGTCGCATAATCTAACCAAACAGCCCTCCCTGGTCATGGGCCGGACGGTTAGGCTTGGATCAGTAATCCTGATTTTTTCGCGCCGATCGAGTTCGGCGAAAGATTTTTGGCCAGGCTCGGGGGCCAAAGTGGAAAAATCGGATTCCCCGTCATGACAGAGGATGGCGTCCAAAACTCCCAAAGTAAGATTTAGGCCCTGGCCAGATTTTTCAAGCCTCTCAAGACACCTTAAACTCATGACCGCGTGAACAAAGCGGCCAATGGAAGCTTGTTGGCAAAGTTCCGAGAGATAAGCCTCGCCGTCGTGGCCAAAGGGGGCGTGGCCTAGGTCGTGGCCTAAGGCGGCGGCTTCAATAAGATCAAGATTGAGATTTAATTTTTGGCCAATGGTCCTGGCGATCCTGGAGACCATCTGGACGTGGATGACTCGGTGGGTGATGTGAGAATTTCTGAGTAAATAAAAAACTTGGGTTTTATCGATGTATCTCGTATAGGCTTGTGAATGTAAGATCCTATCGACGTCAATGGCGTAGGTGGGCCGAAGATCCTCCAAGACCCTTTGACTGGGCCTCTGGCGTCGCCTTTGAAACGGATCCGCCGCCAAATAGGCGGCGAGATTCGTTTCTCTGAGATCGGAGCTCATTTAGCGGACCAGGTTGCCGTAGATGATTCGGCCGGCCTCAACGGCTTCGGGCGAGTGGTGAAAAACCGAGATGCCTTCGCGGTCGGCCTCGACAATGGAATCGGCGTAGGGAATGTGACCCAAAACCTGGAGTCCATCGACGTTTTGCTCGATAAATTCACGGTCGCTTTGGTTTCTAACCTTGTTTCCAACCACGGCCACCCGTTTGATCCGCAGATCGGCGCATAATTTTTTCACGATCCTGGCCGTTTCCAAAGACCTTTGGCCAGGTTCACAAACGGCGATTAAACAGTCTACCCCGGTGCTGGTGGCCCGGCCCAGGTGCTCCAAACCGGCTTCCATGTCCAATATGACCACTTCGTCGCGGTTTAAAACCAGATTCATGACCAGGGTTTTTAAAAGAACGCTTTCCGGGCAAATACAGCCGCCGCCGCCTTTTTTAACCCCGCCCAG
>JAITJP010000051.1 GCA_031278835.1 Deltaproteobacteria bacterium | reverse complement strand
GGCTTTAAGGTCATTGAGAGTTTAATCCCGGCCGACTGATTTTTTTAATTTTTTTAAAAAATCAGGACCACTGGGTAGCCCCCAAAACTGGCTTTATGCCATGGTTGCCCCAAAATTCGCCCTAAAATACCCTTAAGTTTGGCCGTGAAATGGTACTTTTTGATGAAGCCCTTAAAGAAGCGGAGCTGGCTTTTAGGGATTGGAAGCCCGGTTTCGCCTTAAGCTAATGCCCAACAGGGCCGCCTAGTTAAACAGGCTAGAGACCTGGGTTGGTCATGGCCAAAAGCCTAGGCCCGGTTCGCCTTAAGCTAATGCCCAACAGGGCCGCCTAGGTCTCAAGGCTTTTCCCAGGCCAAGAGAGAGAGCTTTTTATTTTAGCCCATGAGCTTGGCCAGATTGTTCATTTTCAGCTGGCCTCAAATCAGGGTTTATTGAATTTTATTGTCACCCAAACCGATGGCGGCCGGGGCTTTGGCCGTAAGGCCGCTGGACTTTTTTAAAAAAAAGTAAAGACCAAGACCTCGAGGCCCCCAAGATGTGTGACCATTTCCGCTGGGGCGGCCATAACAATAACAGTCCAGGAGAGCTTAAGCCCCCAGGTCTGATTTTTTCCAAAAAGGCTTTTGAGCGCCCTCAAAAGCTTTTTTTGGGCGTAAGGCCAGATAGAACTTCACAAATTATCTGATAACTTTGCTCCAGTTAGCCTATTTTTATGGCTCTAAAACTCACTTGGATTGTGACTTTTTCTACTTAGTGCCATATAATTTGATAAAAATACATGTTTTTTTAATATATAAATCTATCAAATATTATTTAAAAATATACTCCACCCTAGGGTGACCTTTATTTAGATCACTATAAGTTGGTTTAGATAACTATTTATTTGCAAATTAAGTTTGGTTTTATTTATTTTTATATTGTAAAAAATTCTATTTTATTAGTCTTTTAATTGATAAGTAAGTTGTCTTTTGGTCTCTTGCTTATGGTAGAATTATATTTTAGCTGAGATATTAATTTGTTTCTTATCTGGCCATAAAATTACTTAGATTTGGCGGGCGGTATTGAGAGATTGGACTTTTGCTCCTAAGACGGGTAATATATAGACGGTTCATTTAACATCCCTGGGGCTTTTGGCCCCGCCTTCTCTTTATTGGCCTTGGTAATTTGACCTGCTCGACACTGGGTAAGCGCTTGGCTGAAACTTTTTTTTGGTTTTTGGCGGCGCCCCCTTTATTGGCCTTGGTATTTCGTGAACCTTGGACTTGGAAAGGCTCGTTTTAATTGATGGCGCTTTAATTGATTTCGTTGGGGGGGGTGGTGGAGGATTTTGAACCAAAGCCAAGTTTAAGGTCAGGGGCCTTGGGCCTGACCATTTAGTTGGCTTGACCGAGGTCAGTCTTCCGGTGAAGGGGAAAATTTTTTTACGCCGGCGCGATGAAGGTTTTGTGGGGCTTAGCCTTTTGGAGTTTTATCGTAGCTCGCCGGTCCAGGATAAAATAAATGTTTGACGGGCCAGACAAAAATAACCTAACCAAACTAACGCTAGACAACTTGGCGAAAAACTTATTCTTAAGCGGAATAGGCGTCTGGGAGTTGGCCGTGCCCACCGATGACGTGGATGGCGCCCTCATGACTCTTAACGACAGTTTTCTTTCGATCTTTGGCGACGGAACCATCGGTCAGTCCATTAGTTTACGAGAGTTTTTGGGGCTTTTCGTTCACCCCGAGGATTCCCAGAATTTCTTAAACTCTCTGGAAGAAATTTTGGGCAAAAGCGACGACTATATGGAGCTGGAGTTAAGGCTAAACTGTCTTTCCCGGGGGGACTATCGCTACGTTAATTTGAGCGGGGCCAGGGTTGAGGAGGGCCAGGGCTATGATTTAAGACTGGTGGGCTTGGTCATTGACATAAACAATAACCGCTTGGCCCGCATCGCCTTAACCGAGGCCCTAAAAGCCAAGGAAGAAGCCAGCCGGGCCTTAATGAGCGAACAGAAAAGACTTTCGGCCATCATGGACGCGGTCAACGTGGGCGTTTTTTCCATGGATTTGATGAGCATGGAGGTTGATTACAGCCCCAACTGCGCCCAGATCCTGGGCCGGGATCCTTCCGAGATGGGCCATAGCCTCTCTGAGCGCGATAACCTGGTTTTGGAAGCAGATCGAGGGCTTACCTACAAAGCGGTCATGGATCACTGCGCCGGGCTAACGCCCTATTTCGAGTCCGTGACCAGGATGCTCCACAAGGACGGCTCCACGGTCTGGGTTTTGGACCGAGGCCGGGTGGCCGAGTGGGAGCACGACGGTCGGCCCATTCGCCTTTTGGGGGTCATGCTAAACGTCACCGAGCAAAAAAAGATCGAGCAGGATCTGGCCACCAGAAAAGAACAAATGGAGCTTTTCTTTAAGGCGGCCGATTTTGGGGCTTGGGACTATGACGTCATTGGCAATAAAATCGAGTATAACGACATTTTTTTAAAAATGCTGGGTTATCAAAAAGGCGATCTCTCGGAAACCTTCGAAACTTGGATGTCTTTGGTTCACCCAGACGACCGGGAAATGATCACCAATTCCATCGCCCGGCTCCGTAAACCCAATAACGATTCCTTGGCTTACGAGGTTAGATTAAAGCGCAAAGACGGCTCGTATATCTGGACTTATGACGTTGGTCGGGTCATGGAGAGAAACGATCAAGGCCGGGCCGTTCGGGTCATTGGCGGAAACTTTGATTTTACCAACCGTAAGCGCATGGAAAAGGAACTCTTTGAAATAGCCGAGCAAGAGAGAAAGGCCCATCTGGCCAGGGAATTGGCCGAGGAAAGCGCCCGCTCCAAGAGTGAATTTTTGGCCAACATGAGTCACGAGATCCGAACGCCCATGAACGCCATTCAGGGCTTAACCCACCTGGTTTTGCAAACCGATCTTACCGACATCCAGTTTGAGTATTTGCAGAGAATCAGCACGGCCACTTCGGCTTTGCTTAGGATTATTAACGACATCTTGGATTTTTCCAAGATCGAGGCCGGAAAACTCGAAATAGAAAAAACCAATTTTAACCTGAAAAATTTGGTGCAAAGCTCGATGACCTTGCACCAAAATCAAGCCGAGGCCAAGGGCATAGAATTAAGCCTAAATTTCCCCGATGATCTGCCCGGCTACTTGGTGGGCGATCAAATTAGGGTAGGCCAAATCATAAATAACCTGCTTAGTAACGCCATAAAATTTACCCAAAACGGCTCGGTTAGTTTATCGGTGGGCTTAAAGGAAACCCTGGGGGCCCAGGTGGTTTTGCTTTTTTCGGTCAAGGACACCGGCATCGGCATGAGCGCCGAGCAAAGGGGCCAATTGTTTAAGGCCTTTACCCAAGCCGACGCCTCAATTACCAGGCGCTATGGCGGAACCGGTTTGGGGCTGACCATCTCCAAGCGTTTAAGCGAGATGATGGGCGGAACCATTTGGTGCGAAAGTCAGCCCGGGCAAGGCAGCACCTTTAGTTTTACCATTGTTTTGGAACTGGGCTCAGAACCCAAGGAAGAAGCCCAGAGATCGGTTTTTAATCTTAAGGGCCTAAAGGCCTTGGTGGTGGACGATAACCCCACGGCCTTGGAAATCATCAAGGCCGCCTTGGAGAGAGAAGGCCTGCTGGTCTGGGGTTTTACCTCCGGAGCGCAAGCCCTGGAATACATAAACGAAAAACGCCAAGACATAGATTTGTGCTTAATCGACTGGAAGATGCCCACCATGGATGGGCTTGAGACCATTCGAAAGATTAAGGAGAGCGGGGTCTTGAAAGACACGGTGGTCTTTGTCATGGTCACCGCTTACGATCGAGACGAGGTCCTGGGGGCGGCCAAGGAACTGGGCGTGGTCCAGGTCTTAACCAAACCGGTCACCAGCAGTCATCTCCATGACGTTTTGATGGGCCTTTTTAAGTCCTCCACCCGGGCCATTGGCAAAAAGAGCCGGAAAAACACGGCCGAGCTCGAAAAGGCCATGGTCAAAGACATTACCGGGTCCAAAATTCTCCTGGTCGAAGACAATGACGTCAACCAGCTGGTGGCCAGTAAGATTTTGGGTAACGCCGGTTTTCAGGTGACCATCGCTTCGGACGGCCAGGAGGCCGTGGAAAAAGTCAAGGCCAACGATTACGATCTGGTCCTAATGGACGTCCAGATGCCCATCATGGACGGCCTGACCGCCACTAAGGTTATCCGCGGCAATGGTTTTAAAGATCTGCCCATAGTGGCCATGACCGCCCACGCCATGAGTAACGACCGCCAGCTAAGCTTGGACGCCGGCATGAACGATCACGTCAACAAACCCATCAACGTCAACGAGCTTTTTCAAACCCTGGTCAAGTGGATTCCCCCCAAAAACAAGGCCAAAAGCGCCGCCACTGGCAGTTAACCAAACCAAAAAAAATAAAAAAAATGGGTCTTCGCTAAAAACGAAGGCCCATTTTTTTTCTTTTTTGTGATTTTGAGTTTTTAAGGCGAAAAGGTTAGTTTAGCGTTTTTTCCAAATCAAGGTAGAGATCTTTGAGGGCCTGTTGGGCCTTGGCGGCCAGGCTGGCCAGGTTGGTGCCGTCCTCGGTTTTGAGGGGCGCCCCGATGGCCACTTTGATTAGGCCAGGTTTGGGCACCAAGGCCCCGCTTGGCCACAAATTTCCGCTGTTTAAAATGGCCAGGGGGATGAGCGGGGCCCCGGTGTGCTTGGCCAAGATAAAAGCGCCTTTTTTGAAAGGCAAAAGCGCATGGCTGGTTTTGTTTCTGGTGCCTTCGGGAAAGATGGCCATGATCTCGCCCTGTTGAAGCCTTAAGCTGGCTTCTTGGAGCATGCGCTTGGCCGCGTCGGCGCTGCCGCCCCGGTCCACCAGCATATGGGTGCGCATGAGCACCCAGCCAAAAATGGGAATTTTACCCAAGGCCGCCTTGGCCACCCAGGAAAAATCCCGGCCAGTGGCCTTGGCCACGGTGGGGATGTCCAGAAGCGAACGGTGATTGGCGAAAACGATAAAGCCGCCGGTTTTGGGGTCAGGTAAATACTCGCGCCCGCTGACCAGTTCGACCTTAATGAAAGCCGGCCAGAGCACTATCTTGGCCCAGACTTGGCCGGTAATGAATCTGGCTATTTTTTTGGAAAAGAGAGTTATGAGTAAGCAGATTAGGCCGCTTACGATGGTTAAGACGGTAAAAATGGTCAAATACCACAGGGAGTAAAAAAATCTAAGCATAAAAAAATTGTTTGTTTATCCGCTCCGAGGCCCAAACTGGCTTGGCCCTAGGATTGGTTCCCTAAAATAATTGGGCCAGGAATTTAGTCTTCGTTGGCGGTCCAGCGGGTAATCCAGCCCTTTAGTCTGGGCAGTTCTTCTTTGGTCCATTGATCGGAGAGCCTGATTTTAAGAAACATGTCCAACAAGGCCTCCAAGATTTGGGTTAGCTCGACAAAAAAAACCATCCGGTCGATTAAGGCCCCGGCTTGGGTGGCCGTGGCCTCATTTTCGTCCTTAAAGTCGGCTCCGCCCAGGAGCTTAACCGATTTGGGGCACAAGGTGTCCGAGGGCAGGGTCAGGGCCCACTCCCTTTCCTCAAACCTAATCCGTATCCGGGCGTTTATGACTTTTTTGTTCATCTTGACGGCCGTGAAGGCCTCGGCCCATTCCGAGGATCCGTCCTTGTTTGAGTTTTGGCAGGTGACGCTTTTCTTGGTCGGGCCTTGGCCGCTTTCCAGCCTAAGGGAATTTTCAAACCAAACCTCGTAGTTATCCCCTTTCTGGGTTTCGAAGTTATTGTCAACCTCGGAGCACAGCCACAGCCAAGTCAAAAACTCCTCGCCCAAGAACATTTTTTCCTGCCAGAGTTGAAGGTAATCAACGAATTTATCTAAGGCCATCGATATTCACCGTTTTCAATTTTTTTTAAATTTTCGCTGAAAAACCCTGGGGCCGATCGGCCCTAGGGCTTGGACAAAATCCTCAAAAAAGGCCCAGCCTAAAAAAGCCCCGTAAAGGGCCCTGACAGGCCCGTGGCTGAAATAGGGCTGTAACCCCCCCGACCAGAGAGTTGGCCGGGCTCCTCGGGCCGATTTTGGCCGTTCTAGGGGCCATTGGCCAGGGGGCCCTGGTCCCCCTGGCCAAACCAGGCTCCGGGCTATTCCCCGCCCAGGCCAAAAATCGAGGGGTCCCTCAGCTCTTTGAGACGATCCTGGAGGGGCTTTTTTAAAATCTCCAGGCCAATGGTCACCGGGACCAGGATCTTTA
>JAITJP010000414.1 GCA_031278835.1 Deltaproteobacteria bacterium | reverse complement strand
GAGGGATGCTGGGGACCCAGGTTTAAAATGACCGTGTTGGCTTTGGCCTTTTTGGCAAAGTTGTCGGTATAAAAATCCCCAACCAGGGAGCCCGGCTCTTCCCGAACGCCAAAGGGGTTTATGAAATTAAGGCCACTCATATCTTTCACCAAACTTAGCTCCAAGCTCCAGGGCCCCCAGGGGCTCCCTAATCTTGGAGGGGGCTTTAGGCTTCGGGCTGGTCTTGGGGCGCCTTAAGCAAAGCCGCCCAGGCCGGGTCCAGTATCTGGGGCTTGCCAAAAAGTCCCAAACTGGACAGGGCGGCCAAGTCCCGCTCTTCTTTAAGAAGGGGCGGCCGGCCGCTAAAATCATCGGGCAAAATTAAGGCAATGGGATTGGAGTTGCCGGAAAAAACCACTCCGAAAAAGTCCGAACTCTCCCTTTCGTGCCATTCGGCCCCTTGGTAGATGGAACAAAGACTGGGCAGGCGCGGATCTTCATGGTCAACCAAAACCCTTAAGGCCACCCGGCCCGGCTGGTTAAAATCGTCAAAGTGATAGGTGACCAGAAAGCCTTCCTTGACCTCAAGAACGCTCAGGTCAAGTAAGGTCTGGCCATCGTCTCTTAGGCCCCTAGCCAGCTGGATTAGTAGGCTGGCCGGAATCACCGCCGAGAGGACCAGGCCGTCTCGTTTAAAATCGTGTCTGGAAACCACTAGGGCCCCGGCTTGGCGAAAACGGTTCTCTAGACTTTCGATACTGGTCATGATGTTTTCCTAAAAATTAAAACCAACTTCAAGTCCCAACTTCAAGTCCCCAGGAAAGCCCCAATGGAGTTTTTTTCTTAGGACTTGGCCTTTTGGTCTTCGGCCAAGGCTGAGGGGATTTCTTGGGGTTGGGGCCAAAAACGCACCCCCAGGATTTTTTTCTGAATGGCGAAAACACCCTCCAAAATGGCCTCGGGACGGGGCGGGCAGCCGGGAACGTAGACGTCCACTGGGACCAAATTGTCCACGCCCTCGACGATGCCGTACTGGTTTTCAAACTTAAAGGGCCCGCCGGAAATGGCGCAGTTGCCCACGGCCATGACGTATTTGGGAGCCGGCATTTGCTCATAGAGCCTAACCAGGGCCGGGGCCATTTTCTTGGACACGGTGCCGGTGACCATCATCAGATCGGCCTGCCTGGCCGAGGGCCTAAAAACCTCGGCCCCAAACCTGGCTATGTCGAAACGGGCCATGCTAACCGACATCATCTCAATGGCGCAGCAAGCCAGACCGAAGGTAATCGGCCAGATGGACATGGCCCGGTTAAGGTCAAAAAACCAGTTGATGGGTTTAAGGTTTATGATGGGAGGCAGAACCTCGCCCTTGGTGATGGGCCTAATCTTTGAACTACTTTTCGCTTCCGGCTCGGCCATGAAAAACTCCCAAAAATTTTTTTCCCAAAAAATTTCTTCCAAACTGGGGCTTTATTGCCCTGGCTCCATCCTGGCTTAGCCCTTAATCCGGCGCGGCCAAAGGAAAACGCCCTTGGCCTTAAAATAAACAATGGCCAAAAGCACGAAGAACAAAAAGAAACTAAGCTCGACTAGGGGTAGCCAACCGCTCATGGAGCGATAACTGACCCCGACGGGATATAAATAAAGAATGTCCACGTCAAAGGCCAAAAATATCAAAGCGTAGATGTGGTAATTAAAAGCAAAGTGATCCCAGGCCCGACCGTAGGGTTTGACCCCGCATTCATAGGGCATTTTATAATCTCCCCCGCGGGCGCGCGGGGCGATCAGGAGGGCGATGACCAGTGGGGAAACGGCGAAGATGGCGGCGGCCACCAAAAAGATTATGATGGCTAAATGAAGGGAGTTAAATATCATGCTAAATACCCTAAAGCTCCAGACTTCAGTCAAAAGAGAAATTAGGTCGGAAAAGACTCTTCTTTTTGGCCAAACGTGAATTTAATACATCTTAATGAGGAACCAAGAAAAATAAAAACCAATTACCCAAAAAACCATGGCCCTTAGTTAAGTAAAATCAAGACTTTAGTCAGTCAAAAAACAACCAACCGACCAAAAACTTAGCCCAGGGCCTCAACAAAACAATTGGTCTTAATTTCTCCAGTCAAAAAATTTTGACAAAAAAAGTTAAAATTTTTGAGTTTCACCCAAAAGATCATTAAGCTCCGGGACTGAGCCTATTCCCATTAGGTTTTACGCAACCTGATCCAAGTCTCCAATAAAATTTCATAAAACAAAAAACCATCTGGCGCCCTTTTTAGCCCCATGGCCAAAAAGGCTGCCCTAAGATTTTTTACAATTGTTTTAATTAATTGTCTAATTAAAAAGGAGACTAACAGTATTTTCCGGTCTTTAGGTCAAAAGCTTCACTATCGACCTCTTCTTGAGAGCCCACTTTTGACTTTTTATTCCGAAAAGGGCCCTCCAGGGCCGGGTTTCCCGGCTTCCTTTTGGGCGCACCCCTCCCCCCTGACGTAGGCCCGTGACTCACGCCACCAATAACGATGCGGTGGGTTAGGTGATTTTGCGAATGACTATAATATATACCTCGGATTCTGTCAAGAAAAAAAAATTAATCATAAGATATCTAGATGACTTAATAATATTGCCTCCAGTTTGGTCATAATTAGTTTTCTAATTTAAGTCCCTAGGACCGCTAGTCCTAGCCCCTAATTCCCCCTTCTTTTTTTAATAAAATAACCCTATTAATCCTTTCTCGCCCCCAATGCCTATCTCTCCCTTCCAAAATCACCTAAAATCACACCTAGTCCTTAAAATTAGGCCGCCCCCAAGACTCTCATGACCCAAAAGCCCTTCATAACTTGCCCAATGCCCCGGCCCCGAAAAGCCCCCAGCCCAGCTTTAAATTTTCCCATCTGTCAATTCTGGCCGCCCCCTTAATGCCCAAATTTTGACAATTTCGAGCCCCCCGGGTCTGAAATTTCCCCAATTCATAAAACCCCCCCTCAGGGCCAGCCCCCCCCGCTTGGCCCAGGCTCCTTGGCCCAAGTTGACTTCTAAGGGCCGGTCCCAGGCCATCGGCCCCAGCCCCAAAAAATACCCCCAAATGAAAAAGCCTTTGAAAACTCGCCAAGAAAGCGGCGCTCTTGGATTTTGTAAACTTATGATATTTGTTTAAGTAATTAATGATTTATGTATTTTGTCTAACCCATCGCCTGGTAAATTTTAATAAAAACTTTTTTTATTATAACACCATCCCTTGAAAACCAAAACCAAGAAAAAATTTTCTTTAATAAAACTTGTTAGTTATAAATATTTCAACTTAACTGCCACTTAATTTACGATAAACACTTAATTTTTACCAAAAGCTAAAATCCATAATCTTTGATTGGCTAGGCCCGTCTTAGCCCAGCGGCCCCTTTGGGCCAGGGCCCAAAAAAACCGCCTTTGGGGCCAGTCAGCTTTTGTTAGCCTAGCCCTGGTAGTCTCATGAATCCTAATCGGCGAATCTAGCCGCTGGGATTTGGCTTAAGCTTAAGAGTAAAATAAAGAAATTTTTACCATTAATAGTCAATAAAATATTAAAAAGAATCTATTTTATTATTTTTACTGACCATTGTCCGGAGGGCTATTTTTGAGCTCAGGCCCTTTGGGGCCTTTTTGAGCTTGGGGGCGGGCCAGAAAAAAGCCGATTAGTCAAAATAAATTGACTAATCGGCTACATCGGAGGGGGAGGCTCCTAGGAAGGGGAAATGGAAGGCCTACAAGGAGACGGACTTTTGATTTTGCTCAAAGACCGCGGACAATCGGAAGGGCCCGAATGACTCGGGGTTTATGGTGAAGTTCCAATCCCCATGGAACTCC
>JAITJP010000386.1 GCA_031278835.1 Deltaproteobacteria bacterium | reverse complement strand
TAAGCGGATCCTTTGGTCAAGATTAATCATTTGGTTTGGTTCAAGGGCGGCGTTAGGGTTAATCATTTGGTTTGGTTCAAGGGCGCAGTTGGGGTTAATCAAGTCGTTGGGGCTTTTCGCGGTATCTGGGCACCGGTCAAGGCTTAAGGGCTGATTAAACGAAGGGCTATGGGCTTCCATGGACATTGGGATAGGGCCTTATTAAGTGTCTGAGTTAAAGGGAATAAAGGGAGGTTGGAAGCGCTCCACCTTTTCTACCTGAAAATCCAAGTCCAGGAGGGCTTTTAGAAGTTCTTGACAATGGGCGAAATTTTTGACGGGTACCCGAAACCAAATTTGGTTGGGATAGTCTTTCGATTGGTGAAATTCGGTCATCCTGGCCGAGTGGTTAACCATGGTGGTGATGATATTGGGTAAATACTTCTCGTCTACCAGTTTTACTTTAATGTAAATGTCGGTGGCCTCATTGTCCAGGGCTTGGCTATGGGCCCAGGAAACGGAGACTATCCGGGATTGATCAAGAGTACCTACGGCCGGACAGTTGGCCGAATGGATGGAGACACCCTTACCGTGGGTCAAAAACCCCGTAATGGGTTCGCCGGGCATGGGGCAACAACACTTGGGAAAGTTGATGGAGATATTTTCTTGACCATCAACCAGGATCATGGGAGCCAGTTTCTCATTGGATTTTTGTTCAATGACTGGAAGGGGCAGGGGTTTTGGCGACTCAGTCAGAGTCTCCTCCAGACCAGGTTTAATGGCCTTAATGACGGTTTGGACCTTTAGCTTATTGGTTCCCACGGCATAGTTTAGATCGTCAAGATCGGTAAAGCCCAATTCCGCCAAAACGTTTTGGCTTAATTTCGCCTTGGAAAGTTTTAGGCGAGCCATGGTGTCTTCGATTGTTTTTTTTCCGGTTTTTATGCCGTCTTCTCTTTTTTTGGCGTTTAAATATTGACGGATCTTGTATTTGGCTTTGGCGGTAACGACGTGATTTAGCCAGTCGGCCGAGACGTTAGGTTTAGAGCCTTTATCGATCTTAACCACGTCGCAATTTTCAAGGGTATGACGGATGTTATACCGGATCTCATTTACCCAGGCCCCTTGACAATAGTGGCCAACCTCGGTATGAATTTCGTAGGCGAAATCCAAGACCGTGGCATTAAGTGGGAGAATTTGGGGCTCTCTCATTGGAGTATAGACGAAAATGTATTGATCGTCTTTAAAAGTCTCTATAATCGAGCTTAAAAAGTTGACAGGATCTTCGCTACTTTGCCAGTTGAGCGTCCGTTTTAAGTTGTTGACGAGTTCGCGGGTATCGGTGGAGGTTTGTCCGCCTTCCTTGTAGTGCCAGTGGGCGGCGATACCTTCCTCGGCGCATAAATGCATGTCCTTGGTTCTTATTTGGACTTCCATTCTGATGTTATCAAGACCATTGACGACGGTGTGGAGGGATTGGTATCCGTTGGGTTTGGGGAGGTTTATGTAGTCTTTGAAGCGGCCGGGGATGGCCGTAAAGAGCGTATGGATTACGCCCAAGGTGGAGTAACACTGTTGAACGTCATTGACGATAACTCGGAAGGCCACCAGATCGTAGATTTGTTCAAGAGGCAAATTCTGGTCTCGCATTTTCTTATAAATGCTGTAGATGTGCTTGGGGCGGCCTTCGATTTCACAAGGGATATTGGATTCGGTTAATTTTTGGGAAAGAAAATTCTTAACCTTGTTTACGTAGTTAATTCGATTCTCCCTGCCCATTGAAACTGAGTTTCTGATGGCAGCGAATTCCTTGGGGTTTAAGTAAAATAAAGACAGATCTTCAAGTTCGGCTTGGATTTTGTGAATGCCAAGGCGAGAGGCCAAGGGGGCGAAAAAGTCTAAGGTTTCTCTGGAGATAGAGATCTGTTTTTCGTTGGACATGTAACCCAAGGTTCTCATGTTATGCAATCTATCGGCGAACTTTACTAAGATAATCCTAATATCCCGCAGCATGGATAGGAACAGTTTTTTTAAATCGCGGGCCTTTTGTTCAGTTTTAGAGGTAAAATTAGCCTTGGCTACCTTGGTGAGCCCGTCGACCATGCTGGACACTTCAGGCCCAAATTCTTTGTTGATATCCTCGATGGTCAAAGTAGTATCTTCAACGGTATCGTGCAAAAGTCCCACGGCCACGGTGGTGGCGTCAAGTTTCATGTCGGTCAAAATAGCGGCCACGGCCAGCGGATGGGTCAGATAAGGTTCGCCGGAGTTTCTGGTGGCGCCCTGATGGGCCACGGCCGCTGTAACGTAAGCCCTTTTAACCAGATCTTCGTCGGCATTGGGGTTGTTCGCCAAAAGTGAATCGATAATGTCCTCAATGCGTACCTTTTCGCTGCTGTAAACGGGAATATCTTCCAGCCCCTGGTAGCCATTTGAAGGGTCGAAAGTATAAACCGCGGTTTTGGGTAGCGAATATGGTGGCTTTTTGTCTTGGTCGGAGGAGGAAACGGCCGGATCGAGCGGGTTTAGTGGAGGTTCGGTTAAGTCCCAAATTTGGGAATTAAAGGCTTCGGCCGGGGTTTGAGCCGAAACCTGGTCGTCTGTGGGTTTTTGCCCTTTGGTGGTAGCGTCAGGGTCTAAAATATCCCCTTGTTTTTTGGGGCTATCCTTATTCGAGGTGTCGGAAGCGTCTTTTCCCATGGTGAAATAAGACCTCCTAAAAGTAAAATTTGTTTAGGTCTTGGCCTAAGAGAAAAAATGTTTGGGGCCTTAGTTGGGCCGTTTTTTTGGCGACCTTGGCCTAAGAGAAAAAATGTTTGGGGCCTTGGTTGGGCCGTTTTTTTTTGGCGACCTTGGCCTAAGAGAGAAAAGCCTTTAGGGCCTGGTCACGCCATTGTTTGATGGCCTTGGCCGCGTTTTCCAGCGGTAACATGGTTACTTCGCGGTTTTTACGTTGCTTTAGTTCAATTTGCTGGTTGGCTAATCCCTTTTCCGAGACGGTCACCCGTAGGGGCAGGCCCAAGAGATCGGCGTCTTTGAATTTGAGACCAGGTCGCTCGTCGCGGTCGTCTAAAAGCGTTTCCACCCCTAGGTCGGTCAGTTCTTGGTACAGACTTAAGGCGGCTTGGAAGACTTTTTCGTTTTGGACCTGAAGGGGCAGTAGGGCCACCTGGAAAGGGGCCAAGGCCATGGGCCAAATGATGCCGTCACTATCGTGGCTTTGTTCGACCGAGGAGGCCACCGTTCGGCCCAAGCCGATGCCGTAGCAACCCATGATGATGGGGGCTTCGTTCCCATCTCGGTTCATGAATTTGGCCCCCATCGATTGGGAATATTTCGTGCCCAGCTTAAAAACGTGTCCGACTTCAATTCCTCGTTTGAGGGTCAGTTGGGCGCCACAATGGGGGCAGGGATCGCCTTGGGTGGCCACGTTTAAATCCCAGTATTGGTCGACTTTAAAATCGCGCCCCGGTTTGGCGTTTTTAAAATGATAATCGGCCTCCCCGGCCCCGACCACGCCGTTAGCCATACGGCCGATGGCCAGATCGGCTAGGATCTTGACCTTGGCCCCCACCGGGGTCACGAAACCCATGGGAACGCCAGTCAGGCGCTCGGCCTCTTCGGGGCTGGCCAGGCTGGGGCTGGCCCCGTCCAGGGCGTTTTTAAGCTTGATTAGGTTTATCTCGCGGTGACCGGGTATGAGGACCAGGACCGGCTGGCCGCCCTCAACCTCGAAAAGCATGGATTTTATGATACTCGATTCCGGAGTTTTCATATAAGCGGCCAGCCGCGGGACGTGTTTGCAACCGGGCGTGTGCGCCTTTTCTAGGGGCGCCTCGGGAGCGTCATATATAAGATAATCACCGGTCTTAGCTTTTTCAAGGTTCGAGGCGTAAGAACATTGATCGCAAAAGGCCAAGGCGTCTTCGCCGCTATCGGCCAAGACCATAAACTCATGGGAAAAACTACCACCGATGGGGCCGCTGTCGGCCTCGACCACGGCAAAGCGCAGGCCGCAATTGGTAAAAATATTTACGTAGGCTTGATACATGGCCCGGTAAGAAAGATCCGCCCCTTGATCGTCCGCGTCAAAACTGTAGGCGTCTTTCATGATAAATTCCCGGCCGCGCATCAGGCCAAAACGCGGCCTAATCTCGTCTCTAAATTTGGTCTGGATCTGGTAGAGATTTAGGGGTAAATCCCTAAAGGAACGAACTTCTCTACGAATCAGGTCGGTAATGACTTCTTCATGGGTAGGTCCGTAGACACAATCGCGGTCGTGGCGATCCTTAAATCGCAAGAGTTCCGGGCCGTATTTGTCAAAGCGACCGCTCTCTTTCCAAAGTTCCGCTGGTTGGACCGAGGGCAGTAAGACCTCGCGAGCGTTAAAACGGTTCATCTCGGTTCTGATGATTCGCTCAACTTTCCTTAAACTCCTAAGGCCCATGGGCAAATATGAATAAATACCCGCGGCCAGTTTCCGAATCAGGCCGGCCCGGATCATGAGCTTATGGCTGACTATTTCAGCCTCGGCCGGGCTTTCTTTCATGGTTGGGGCCAGATAAGCGGAAAGTTTCTGGCCTATGACCTCGCCGGTGGCGTCAACCTTGGTTTCAAATTTCGTTTCAACGGACGCGCCTTGGCCGGACGCGTCCGCCAGCTTGTCCACTTGTGATTCGGTGTTTTTTATTTCAGTATCCTGAGGCATATCTGGTTAAGATCCTAAGCTAAAATCCCCTGACGGGATGAAAAAATCAAAGAAAAATCGATAATTAACCGCTCCAAAAGGGCTGGCTTAATTTTTCTAGCCCATAAGGGCAAAAAAACCCAAACCGAGACAACCTCCGCTAAGGGGCGTCACCTTTTGGGCTTAGTCTGGGGGCGCCTTAGGGCCAAAGGGGAAGAGTTTTAATCTGTTCCAAACGCTTTGGCTCTAAACCACTGGTCCATCGATTAGAAAGTGTATCAAAAATTTTTTTAAAAATAAACAAGAAAAATTTAACTAAAATTAATAACCCTTTGGAAGCCTTTGGCAGCGGGCCTATTCAAATCAAGGCCCTTAGCGAGGCTTTTTTTGGGGATTTTGGCTAGCTGGTTTCCAAAAAGTCAAATTTAAGGTGCCCATCTAGGACTGGGTTGAGTCAAGTGGTTGGGGCGGCCCTTTTTTTTCTATGAAAATGGTCGAGCTTTTCATTGGCTGGGCGGTTAAAGTTTTGTCGTGAGCCTTTTTTTTTGCGGCCCATTTTTTTTTGGGCCTTTTATTTTGAGCCTTTTTTTTTTGGCCGATTATTTAAGGGCTTTTTCGAGCCGCTCCAGGGCCTCTTGTAGGACGCTCCTGGGGCAGGCTATGTTCATGCGCTGAAACAAGGCCCCCGTGGCTCCAAACATGGTGCCCTCGTCAAGCCAGAGCTGGGCTTTTTCGATGACCAGTTTGTTGACCTGGTCATGGCTAAGGCCCAAGGGGCTAAAATCAATCCAGATGAGATAGGTGCCTTGGGTCTCGATTAAGTGAAGCGGGGCCAGTCTGTCTTTAAAAAAGTCTCGGCACAGGGCCAGGTTTTTTTCCAAATAGTCCAAAAGGGCCGTTAGCCAAGGTTCCCCGTGATCATAGGCGCTTTGGCAGGCGGCCAGGCCCAGGGCGTTTAGTTGACTAAAACCCGAGCGACTGATCTCGGATTTAAACTTTCGCCTAAGTTCGGCGTTGGAGATAAAAACGTTGGAAGTCTGGAGGCCGGCCAAATTAAAGGTCTTACTGGGCGCGGTCAGGATGAGGCTTAGCTCTTCAAGATCTTTGATGACCGAGGTCAGGATATGGTGCTTTCTTTGGCCAAAAATAAAATCGCAGTGGATTTCGTCCGAAACGATCAGGCAGTGATGTTTAAGGCAGATCTGGCCCAAGGTCTCCAGTTCCTCAAAGGTCCAGACCCGGCTGACCGGATTGTGGGGACTGCACAAAAAAAGCACTTTGGCCCCCTCGGAGACGATTTTTTTCTCCAAATCCTCAAAATCCATCTGGTAGCGACCAGCTCGATAGATTAGGGGGTTATCGACCAAACGGCGGCCGTTTTCCTGAACGGTTCTAAAAAATGGGTAATAGACCGGGGATTGAATGACAATGGGCTGGCCCGGTTCGGTCAAGGCCCGCACGGCTATGGCCAGGGCGTAAACCACCCCCGGGGTTTTGACTATGGATCTGGTCGAAAAAAGGTGCCCAAAGCGCCTTTCAAACCAGCCCACCACGCTTTGGTAATAATCTTCCTTAACCTCCGAGTAACCAAATATGCCGTGTCTGGCCACTTCCACCAAGCGCTCGATGACTTCGGGCGGAGTCCTAAAATCCATGTCGGCCACCCACATGGGTAGTAAACCGGGCGGCATGCCCCTTTCCAGGGCAAAGTCGTATTTTATGCAATTGGTGTTGGCCCGGGAAACTATTTGGTCAAAATCATACTGGCTCATGGTTCACTTGTCGTTTTTCGAGGGAAGGGGGTAAGAAAAAACTGGCCAAAATAGCCCCAAGGGCCCCTGGCCCGATAAAGGCCCCAAATCGGCCCACAGGGCCTTTTGACCGCCCAGACCTATAAAAACTAGGGTCAGGGCTTTTGAAGCGCTCCTAGGGCCTCTGAGGCCCCTTTAAAGGCCAATTCCAGAGGCTAGTCGATCCCCCCCCGGCTCCGCTCAGGAACCCGGAGGGGCCAGGGCTTATTTGAGGGCCGAGTTTAGATCGGCCAGTAAGTCGTCTTGGTCCTCCAGGCCCACCGAGAGTCTTAGCAGCCGGTCGGTTATGCCCAAGGACTGTCTGATGTCCTCGGGCAGGTCGGCGTGGGTTTGCAAAAGCGGGTAGGTAATCAGGGTTTCCACCCCGCCCAGGCTCTCGGCGTAAAGGATCAGGCCAACCCTTTCCAGGGCCAAGGTGGCCGTTTCTTGGCTGTCCACCTCAAAGGAGATCATGGCCCCGTGGCCGCTGGTCTGGCCCAGATGGTAGCCGGGCTGACCGGGCAAGCCTGGGTAAAGGACCTTGGTCACCTTGGGGTGGCTGGCCAGAAATTGGGCCAGGGCCAAGGCGTTTTCTTGGCACTTTTCCATGCGCAGGGCCAGGGTTTTGATGCCCCGGATAATCAAAAAACTATCAAAGGGCGAAAGGCCGCTGCCAACGGTTTTGGTAATGAAGCGCAGTTTTTCGTCAAGCTCGGGATCATTGGTGACCACCAAACCGG
The DNA here is from genome assembly GCA_031278835.1 of Deltaproteobacteria bacterium. GTDB lineage: Bacteria > Desulfobacterota > Desulfarculia > Adiutricales > Adiutricaceae > JAIRNQ01. The sequence goes on along the minus strand of JAITJP010000386.1, from coordinate 570 downwards.
CCAGGGTGTCGTTATGGCCGCCCAGGTATTTGGTGCCGCTGTGCAAAACCAGATCGGCTCCAAAGTCCAGGGGTTTTTGAAAAATCGGGGTCAGAAAGGTGTTGTCCACGATCAGCTTTATCTGGGGCCCGATCATCTTTCTGACCATGGCCAGATCGGTTACCTTCATCATGGGGTTGGAGGGGGTCTCGATAAAAACGGCCTTGGTCTGGGGGCTCAGGGCCCTTTGAAGGGCCTGGGGCGAATTGGTGTCCAGGTAATTAAAAACCAAACCCACCCGCCTGGCCAGAGCTTGAAAAAGCCTGACCGAGCCGCCGTAGAGATCGTCGCCGCACAAAATTTGATCCCCGGGCTCAAATAGCCCCATGATGGCGTCCAGGGCCGACATGCCGCAGGAAAAGGCCAAAGCGAAGCGGCCCCCCTCCAGGGCGGCCACCAGGCCCTCCAGGGCTTCCCGGGTGGGGTTTTGCACCCTGGCGTAGTCATAACCGGTGCTTTGGCCCACGGCCGGGTGGGCGAAGGTGGCTGACTGATAAATGGGCACGGCCAAGGAGCCGGTTTGGTTATTTT
>JAITJP010000030.1 GCA_031278835.1 Deltaproteobacteria bacterium | reverse complement strand
CCCCGTAACGGCCGTTTATTGAGCAATTCGAGATCGGCCCCGTTTTGGTTAAAAACTAAGCCTTAAACCATGGCCTAAACCATCGGCGCCGTTTTGGCTAATAATCTCAGCCTTAAACCGGGCCTAAACGATTAGTCACCGTTCTGGCTAATAAACTCAGCCTTAAACCAAGGCCAAAACCATCGGCCCCGTTTTGGCTAAAAAACTGAGCCTTAAACCGGGCCTAAACCATCGGCGCCGTTTTGGCTAATAAACTCAGCCTTAAACCGGGCCTAAACGATTAGTCCCAGTTCTGGCCAATAAACAGAGCCTTAAACCAGGACCCAAACCATCGGCGCCGTTAAGACTAAAACTGAGCCTTAAACTAGGCCAAAACGACCGGCGCCCCGTTCTGGTCAAAAAACTAAACCTTAAACCGGGCCTAAACGATTAGTCCCAGTTCTGGAAAAAACTGAGCTTTAAACCGGGCCTAAACAATCGGCCCCGTTCTGGCCAATAAACTTAGCCTTAAACCTGGCCAAAACGATAGACAACCGTTCTGGCTAATAAACTCAGCCTTAAACCGGGCCTAAACGATTAGTCCCAGATCTGGCTAAAAAATTGAGCCTTAAACCAAGGCCAAAACGACCGGCGCCCCGTTCTGTCTAAAAACTGAGCCTTAAACCGAGCCAAAACAAACGGGCCCAGTTCTGGCTAATAAACTGAGCCTTAAACCAGGCCCAAACCATCGGCCCCGTACTGGCCAAAAGCTTAGCTTTAAACCTGAGCCTAAACGTTCAGCGCCAGTTCTGGCCAATAAACTGAGCCTTAAACCAGGCCCAAACCATCAGCCAGTTCTGGTCCAAAAACTCAGCCTCAAAGCAAACCTGAACAAGGCGAAAAAATTTTGGCCCAAATCTTGTTTTATGGGTTTTAGAGTGATAAGTCGCGGCAAGACCCCGATGGTTAAAAACAAAATATAGGGTTAGAGAGTAAACCAAAACAAGCGTTTTTTTTGACGGCCATGACTCTTCCAAGGCTCCGTAAAAACCAGGACTGTCAAGGGTTTAAGCGTAGCGGCCCTTGACTGGACGGTTTAGGGAGCCAAAATGGTCATGGCCGGCGAAAAATTGACCATCGCCAAAGCGTTTAAAAAATACTCCCGTGGGTTTGATGGTCTGGCTGAGCGGGCGCCTCTAGCATCCGCGATAAAAAAAATAAGGCCGCCTTAGGCTAATTTGGGAGTTAAGCTAAAAGTTTTTTATTGGAGCCCCAGGGATTTTTTTTCCAAGGGGCGCTTGAGCCAAGGGCAATGGGCGGTCTTTGGCTTAGATTTTTTTAATTTTTTTTTGAAACTGGGAAAGTTGAATGAAAATCGAGTATAAAGTAAGTCAAAAAACTGGCTTTGTTGGTCCGGCCACGGTTATTTTCGTTCCCACCGCTCCGGGGGATAGTCAGGCCGACGCCAAGCTGGAACCCTATGGGGGCTTAATTTCACCGCTGATTGAAAGCGGAGCCTTTCAGGTGGGCAAATCCGAGGTCTTTGTTTTAAGCGCCGGGATGGGGGAGTGGCTTTTGGTGGTGGGCCTGGCTCAGCTCACCAAGGCCGGGCTATTGGAGTCAACGGCCCTGGCCAGTAAAAAGCTTAAAGACCTGGGGGTGGAAAAGGCCACTTTTATCGTGCCCAAACTTCCCCTGGACTTACTTAGCGTGGTGGAATGGATCACCTTGGGGCTAACCCTGGCCTTGGAGCCCAGGCAGGTCTACAAGAGCAAAAGCGAAGAAAAGCCGCTTAGGCTTAAGGAAGTTTACATACTCGACAATGACCAGGGCATTGGGCGGGAAAATGCCCAGTGGGCCATACATTACGCCAGCCTGGCCGGCAAGGCTCAGCTTCAAGCCAGGTCCTTTATCGATAGACCGGCCAACTTACTTTACCCGGAGATCATGGCTTATCAGGCCTCGAAAATAGGCCAGGACCATGGGGTCAGCGTCACCGTTTGGGACGAAAAGAAACTGGCCGAGGAAGGGGCCGGCGGCGTTTTGGCCGTGGGCGGGGGAAGCCTTCACCCCCCGAGGATGGTCATAGTGGAATACCAGGGCCAAGGGGCTAATGAAAACCTGGGCCCCATCGCCTTGGTCGGAAAAGGGGTGACCTTTGACAGCGGAGGCTTTTGCCTAAAGCCGCCCGAGAACATGTCTTTGATGAAAACCGACATGGCCGGGGCGGCCACGGTTTTTTTCACCATCATCGCCGCGGCTGATCTTAAGATTCCCGTCCACTTGGTGGGGGTACTGCCCTTGGCGGAAAACTTACCAGACGGCGGGGCCTTTAGGCCAGGCGACATCATCACCACCTTATCTGGCCAGACCATCGAGATAGTCAATACCGACGCCGAAGGGCGGGTTATTTTAGCCGACGCCCTGACCTTGGCTCAGAGATACAAGCCCTCTCGAATAATCGATCTAGCCACCTTGACCGGGGCTTGCCTGGTGGGTTTGGGCGAATCCATGGCCGGATTTTTTTGTAACGACCTTAGCTTAAATGACGATCTGACCAAGGCCTTTAGGGCCGCGGCCGAGGATTTTTGGCCCTTGCCTTTGTATGAAGGCTATGACGAAAAACTTAAAAGCGATCTGGCCGATTTTAAAGAATCAGGCTCCAGGGCCGGCGGGGCCATCGTGGGGGCGCTTTTTTTAAGGCGTTTTATCGAAGCCAATCTGCCTTGGGCTCACCTGGACATCGTCGGAGCGGCCAGAAATACCACGGCCAAGCCCCACTGCCCCGAAGGGGCCACCGGCTATGGAGTTAGAACTTTGCTTAGATTTCTCCTGGACTCGGTAAGCCCAATAGCCACCCTTTAGTAAGGGTTTTTCTCAGTATGACCCAACCTCCCGATCAGAAAGACCCAAACAAGGGTTCCGAAAAAAACGAGGCCAAGTCCCCAGCCCTCGAAAAGGCCAAAAACCAGATCGCTGATTTTTCTTATGGCCCAGAGTTTTACGAGGTTTTGGACTCCCCTCGCTTTCAGGGGCTTTATCGGTCAATATCCACGGTTAGCCTACCCGTGCCAGGACTTAGTTCCCACGCCCAGGGTTCCATAGCCGATCTGGATCATCTCTATCCCAAGGAACTGGGTCACGCCTTATTTGAACGGGAATCCCTCAAAACCAAACTTCAAGACCTTTTGGAAAGGCCTGATGAAGAAATAGATTTGCCTTACAAGGCCAGATTGGACGGCGAGATCCAAAAAATCGACCGGCGCCTCTGGCTCCATAACCGTAGGACCAGGGAGGCCCATATAAACTTGGCCGAGACCCTGGGTCGCGGCTGGGCCGATCTTCTCTCAACCCTTTCCCGAGTCATAAATAACCTTGAGCGCCTTAAGGTCAATCTCACTCCGGCTCAAGCTTGGGCCAAAAAAGAAATAAAACTGGAGCTTAATCAACTTAGGGCCCTAGTCGACGCGACCTTAACCCACCTACTGGGCTTACTACGAAACCTAGGTCAACCCTTAGACGAGCTTTACCAAAAAACCCACTCGGCTTACCAACAAACCCGAACTAAAGCCCTCTTCTCACCGGCCTTGGAAAAAAGCTCGGACCATTCTTCCCAGGCCGTTTTAGGTCAAGACGACCTTGGTCAGGAAGCTTCAAAAACCCTTGATTCGGAAAAAGCCGTGAAAGAGGCTTGGCTTAGCCCTGGTTTGGCAGACCAAGCTTTTTCGGGGGAAAAACCTTTTGAGGAAAGCCAGGAGCCTTTGGAGCCCTCAGACTTGGGGCCGGACTATGTGGCCGAAAAAGAACTTTTAGAAAAACTGGAAAAATTTCCGACCGTACGGCCCAAAGGGCGCAAGGCCTTAAGCGGGGAGATTCATGGTCTTGAAGAAGTCATAGAATATTTAAGACTCTTTTTTCTGGCCAGGCTTTTGGAAGTCGAGGAAACGGTTCTTTCATGGCGAGGGCTGGACGAAGCGCCTTTGGAGGCCCCGGAACCCCTTTACGTGCCCGAGCCGCCGCCCTCGACCTTAAAGGGCCGCCTTGACCAAAAGGTCATAACCGCTGGGCCGATGAATTTCAGCCTCAAGTATAGGCGCTGGTTACTTTTTTTCTCGCTTATTTTGATCGCCACGGTCACGGTCATTTGGTTGGAAAAAAATAAAATGGGTAAGCCCGGTCTGATCCACGCCTATAACGGGCTTAGCGCCCCGGTGGTGGTGACCGTTGGCGACTTAAAGCATCCAGTCGCCGCGGGAGCGGCCGTTTCCTTTAATCGGCCCAGGGGTGATTTTACCATTACCAGTTACTCCCAGGAGAGTTTTATCGAAAATCTGGAAAACATTCCCGAACTCGAGCAAGGTCAGGATCTGGTTTATAACGTGGCCGGGGCCAGTCCCTTGTTTGAATGGGAAGCCGTCTACGCTTTGGAAAAACCCGACGGCCCACCCGTGACCCATCGACAAGGCGCCCCCAAGCTTTTGCCCACGGACGCGGATTACGTTTTAATCAATCCGCCCACCTCGGCCAAGGTCAATCCCAAAAAACCCATCAAAAGGGTCCTTTCGGCCCTCTCCGGGGTTCACCCGGCCAGGATGCTCGATCTCTTGGAACCCTCGGAACGTCTCCCAGTCATCGAGGCCCAGGCCCGCTGGAATAGACCGGGCAGTTTATGGACCCCTTTGTGGCTGGATCTCTTGGCCAGCAATAGCCCCCGGGCCGCGGCCATACTTTTGGGCCGGGTGGGTGACTTTCCCAGAGACCCCTGGACCTTGGGTTATTTGCTTAAAGTCTTGGGTCCGGATCGCTTGTTGGGTTTATGCCTAGAACTTGAAGCCTTAACCAACGAAGATCAAAACGATCCCGATCTGGCTTATCTGGCCAGTCTCTGTCTGCCGGCCGACCTGAGATCGGCCCGGCTAGGGGATTTGTTAAAAATCTGGCCCAACCAACCTTGGCTTAACCGGGCGGCTGGTTGGGAACTGTTTGCCCGAGACGATTTGGAAGGGGCCCTTTGGTATCTGGATCAAGCCTTTGAGCACGATCCCTCCACCCTGCTTCCCGAACTTGAGACCCTGGCCAGACTAAGGCATCTACACGGCCTGCCGGCCTCCATCTTGGCCGAGGAATTTAATTTCTGGGTCCCGGGCCTGGCCATCCTCACCAGCCGGGAATCGGCCAATAGGAGAGATTACTATCGTCTCTCGGCCCTGGATGAACCGCCCGATTCCTCTCTCTCGGTCCAAGATCAGGCCTACATTTTACTTGACCATGGAGAACTGGACAAAGCCCTAGCCATAAGCGAACCCGGTCAACTTCGGGCCCGTCTGACCCGCTTAGCCGGAGCCTCCACCGGGGCCAGCGATGAACTGGCCGAAAGGGCCCTGGCCCTTCCGGCCGACCAAGGTCTTGATCGAGACACGGCCTGGTCCATGTTGGGTTTGGCCATAAAGCTTAATTACCCCACCGTTGATTACCTAAAAGTCATCGCCCAGACCTCACCCCAGCCCGGTCAACAAATCGCCAGGGCCATAGCCGAAGGTAATTTGGATTCTATCGAGCGCCTAATCATCGGCCGGGACGCTTGGCTCCAAGGCCAAGCCTGCCTGACCCTAGAGATCGCCAATCTACCCTTACCGGAAAAATGCCCCCTAAAGGCCAGAGGATTTCTCTTTGTTGGCGAAAAACCTTACCTAACCCCCTTACCGACCGAGCCAACTCCAGAGGACCAAGAAAAAAGCCATCCTACCTTTGAACCCCTGGAATTACGCTCCCCGCCCTCAGCCCAGGGTCAAAATTCCCCCAATGCCCCCAATCCGGAAAAGGAAAACAGTCAAAACCCGCCCGGGCCCGATTCCGGCGATTCGATTTAAAGCCCTGGGCCGCCAAGCCAAGCTCTTAACCCAAGGGCATTTTTTTCCTTTTTGCCCTGGCATTTCTTAACCTCGAAACGGGCTTTTTTTTAAATTAATACTTAATCACTTATTGAGCCATTCAAAAACGCGACGGGCTTTTTTGACAAGACCGGCTTACTAAATTCGCCTAGCTAAAAGCCCAGCGTCTTTCCTTAGATCTAAGGGCCAAGGAGGCTCCCGGGGCCGTTTTTAGTCAAAAAAAAATGGCCTAAGCCCCCAAAATCAAGCCATATTTTCCTGGCCCTAAGCTCACCCAAAAAGCCGCCTAGCCCCCCTGGGCCCAAATAGCCCCAATCACCAAAGAGCTTTTAATTGAAAATATGGCCTTGGCCTTGAAACTAGCCAGTTTTGGCTGCCCAAAGCGGACCTTTTTATCAAGCCAAAAAGAAAAAGCCTTCAAATCGCGAAAATTTCCAAAAAATTTCGCGTCAATTGAAAAAACCAAAATTTTTCGATTCTTGGACCGGCCAGTTGGGAAATTTTACAAGCTCCAGTTAAGTATCCGAAAAAAAAATGTTTATTGCAAACTAGATATATTTCAAAATAATTACTTATATTTATCCGAAAAACGCAATTTTTTTTAGGTTCGATTGAGTCGTAATGTTCCATTTTTTTCAATCCGAGCTTGACCGAATCGTTATCTATCTGATAAAGTAAACTTAAAAGTTTTAAAGTCAAAACTTAGACTTAATTCCCCAACTTTTTTTCGCGTTAACTGGTTTTACTAATAATTTTCTATAGTTATTTTTATTATTATTTGACGGCCCCAATCACAAAACGCAACTCGCGAACCGTCAATTGAGAGTCAATTTGAAAAAACGGTTTTTTCGACTCTCTGGTCTCGAAGCGCCGTTTTCCTGTAACTCTTCGTTGATATTTTTTTCGGATCCACCAAAAATAAGCCGGCCATAAGAAAAATAGCCGTCCTTTTCTGGGAGCTTAGAAAAAAACCCTTTCCCCCCAATAAAAAACCCATTTTTTCCCCTTATGACCAAGTCAAGGCCTCGATTGGCCCATTGGCCAACCTAAGGCTAAGGTTCAATATGATTGTCCCGGATCCGATATTTATATTTTTAAACGGGGATTTCAATCCACCGGCCGACATGACTCCTTTTCCCTCGCCCTCGTCCCTGGTCATCGCCGTGGACGGCGGGGCCGCCCATTGCCTAAAGCTAGGTTGGCCCATACACGTCCTAATCGGCGACATGGATTCCCTGGCCAAGGCCACCCTAAAAAAAGTAAAAAAAGCCAACAAAGATCTTGAAATAGTTCTTTACAATATCGATAAAGATCAAACGGACTTTGATTTAACCCTGGAATATATTATCAAAAAGTATCCCAATTTTGGACGCATCGAGGTCTATGGTTCTTTGGGCGGGCGCTGGGACATGACCGTCTCCAATCTCCTTTTGCCCTATTCGGAACGCTACCTTACGCCCATACGTAATTCCAGGCTCTCCAAGGGCCAAACCCTGGCCCCGCCCATAATGACTTTTCGGGACGGCTACTGGTCGGTTTTGCTTTTGACCGGACCCGGCTGGACGGTCCTAAATCCCATGCCCGGCACTCGCCGGGTCTCCCTAATCCCCATCTCGCCCAGGGTTAACCGGGTAAGGCTCTCGGGCGATTTTAAATACGCCTTAAATGACGAGGATCTCCAGGTGGGCATGACCAAAGGCATCAGTAACGAACTGGGCCCCGAAGGCGGCAGCGTTTTTATTGGCTCGGGTCAACTCATGGTCACCGTTTCCCACGTTCTGGTGCCCGGTCCGGTTTTCAAAAAGACCCCGGAAGTTCTCCTGGGTTTTAAAGCCCCGGCCACCAAGTCCTCCAAAAGCCCAGCCACCACAAAAAAGGCCCCTAGCGCCAAAAGCCCTACCAAAAAAGCCTCCGAGGACTCGCCCAAAACCGCCGCCAAAACTCCCGTCAAAGCCGTTCCCAAAGCCCCAACCAAGTCCTCGGCCAAAAAACCCGGCTGATCCGCCTCGGCTTCCCCCAAAACCCCCTAGGGCCCCAAATGGCCCCAAATTCAAAAGCCGGGTTATTTCCCCCAGATCTCGCCCCTGACCAGGCCTAGGGCCCGAATTTGGCCCTTTATGGGCCCTTTTTTGACGGCCCTGAGGCCGGCCCAATTGTTTTTAATTTTAAAAAAAAATCTGGCCATTTCCAGGCCCCGGTTAGCCGCTCCCAGCGGCTGACCGGAGCCGGAGCCGCTCAATTAAAACCCAGCCAAAATGATTGGGAATTTTTAAAGGCCCGCCGCGGCCATCAAAAAAAAGGCCCCGCGCTAAAAAATCCAGGCCTTTAAATTATCCTTAGCCTCAATCATGGCTTTTTTAAGCCAACCATTAAGTATTTACTCTTAAAAAATACCTGACCACGGCCTTTTCTTGGCCAACTGGCCCCGGAAAAAAAGCATTTTTTTTCTCGCTTATGGCCTTTGATTTGGCCGCCCCAGGCCCCACGAAAAAAAAACTGGTCCTTAAAAAAAACTTAAACCATCATGGCCCTCACAAAGCCCATTATTTAGGAATGGAATTTACGATGGCTTGGCTAACCACGTCCTGAGCCAAGGCGCCCAACCAGGTCAGATCGACCTTTTCACCAGGGCAGTCATCGGTAGTCAGGCTAAAAACTATGTCGCCATCATAGGGAGTGAAGGCCGGGTAAATGGACCTGGCAATGCCGGCCGAGGCCATTATGGCCAAGCGGTGGAGGTCAATGGGGCTAAGACAGGCGTCGGTGGCCAGGATGATTAAAACGGTATTGCTTGGCCCGGAAGGGGCCTCGGCCTGGGCGTATTTTAATAGAGTTTGAAAGATTTTTTCCCGAGAATAAATCTTGCCTCGGCTATTTCTATAGCCTGACAGGGGCAGCCCGCTAAGATGATTAATGACGCTGCCAAAGGGATTGACGGCGGCCAGGGCGGCCAGCTTGACCCCATTAACTTCAAGCCCATAGGAACCCAATCCCGAGGGACTTGATCTCTTGACCCCTCCGAGCTTTCCCGAATAGGCCGAATAGCCAACCCCAAAGGGTCCGGAAATCACCGGAGCGCTCGTGGCCTTCTGGGCGGCTTGGTAACCCATGCCTTGATTGGGTAAGGTGCCATGGGACCTATTGATGGGGTAATCAAAAATAACCGCGGCTGGGACCAAGGGAATCTTAATAAAGCCTAAATCTAAGCCAAAACCATTTTCCCATAAAAACTCCACCACCCCGCTGGCCGCCGCCAAACCAAAAGCGCTGCCTCCGGCCAAACAAAGCCCATGAATGGCCGCATGGGAATTTTTGGGATTAAGTAGATCGGTTTCCCTACTGCCCGGAGCGAAACCGGGATTAAAACAAGCCGCCTTAACCCCCTTAGGGGCCAATAAAACCGTGCAGCCGGTTTTGGCTTCCTGGTCAACTTGATGGCCCACGGTTAAGCCTTCTATGGAGGTGATGGTGATTTCTTTAAAGGCCATGATGAAGTCCTTATTTTTTGACCGCTTTGGTCAATTGAAAAAAAAAATTACGCCCAAGCTTTTAATAATTTTTCCCCTAATCCCAAGCCCTGGTCAGCCAATGGCCCCTGTGCCTAAACGAAAAAAACACCCTGCCCTCCACGGCCAGGTCCCAGGAAAGCTTCATGAAAAATCACCAAAATCTGCTATGATAATTTCTTCAGGCCAAGGGCCCAGCCAAAAACCAAACTTATGAAAACCGCGCCCCACCATTAAAAGCGGCTTAGCCAATACCAAAAACCGCTTAATTTGGCGAAAACGGCTTTGGCCATTTATTTTTTAAAAGTTTCATTACCAAAAGGCTCCAAGTTTTTTTTGGCTTTAACATTGGCCTCATGATTATTGATAAGTATACCATATGACGGAATATTATGGACCCAAACCAGGGTTAACCTAGTTGGGGCGGGGGTGGCTTTTTGGGCTTTTGGTTTGGAGCGGAGTTTTTTTTAGTTTAGTTTGGGCGAAGGTGGTTTGGAGCGGAGTTTTGGGCTTAGTTTTGGCGGGGGTATTTTGGGGCCAAGTTTTTAGTTTTTTGGCCTTGGGCAGTTGAAAACCAAGT
>JAITJP010000291.1 GCA_031278835.1 Deltaproteobacteria bacterium | reverse complement strand
GAACTTTTTGAGTACCTCTCGGCCACCAAGATCGACGAATTTAAAGCCGTCACCGGCCGGGGCATCTTCGCCCTGGAATCGGGCGTTCACGTGGACGGCCTTTTAAAGGAACCGAGTTTATATGAACCTTTCGCCCCCGAGGTGGTCGGGGCCCGCAGATACCTAAGTTTGGGCCTGCACAGCGGGCATAAAGCCTTACTTTTGAAATGCGATTGTTTGGAGCTGTCCACCTCCCCGACCGTCATTAAGGGTTTGTTAAAAAAAGTCAAAGAAAAGGCCTTGGCCCTGGGTCGAGCCTTAACCGACAGTGAGTTTGAGATCTTGTACTCCACGGTCAAGGTGCCCCGCCGGCCCCCCTTGGCCGTAAAAAAGTCCCAAGACAGCCCCAAAGACGACCCAAGCAAGCCAAAAGCCGAAAAAGCTGACTCCCTTTCCATTGGGTCTGGATCAGCCTCGGAGGCGGCCGCCCCGAGTTCCCCGGGTTCCCCGGGCCCCCAGACCGAAGTGGCCTCGACTAGCGGGCCTCGGCTTTTTCATTAAGGGGGCCATTTTGACCAAGGACACCTACATGACCCAGAGCCCTCGCCAAATAGGCCTAGTCGATACCACCCTTAGGGACGGCCATCAAGCCCCGGGCTTGGTCTTATCCATCGAGACCAGGGAGCGCATCATTAAAGCCTTGGATGAGGCCCAAGTCGATCGCCTTGAGGCCCTGGCCCCGGGCTTCACCCCCAAGGAAACGGCCGCGGCCAAGAGATGGACCAGGCTTAGCCAAAGGGCCAAAATAATCGCCTGGAATCGGCTCAACCTAAGCGACGTTGAGGCCTCCATGGCCTTAAAGCCCCACATAATACACGTTTGCTTCCCCTGCTCCAAAATTCAATTGCGCGAAAAGCTCAATATGGATTTTGACTCAGCGGCCAAGATTTTGGAAAAATGCCTGGATCTGGCCCGGCTCAATGGTTTTGAGGTCAGCGTGGGTTTGGAAGACGCCTCCCGGGTGGCCTTTGAAAACCTAACCCGCATCAGAACGCTTTTAGGCTACCTTCAGGTCGAAAACCTTCGTATCTCCGACACCTGCGGGGTCTTGACCCCCACCTCGACAAGGCGCCTAGTTGAGTATTTCAATACCGGTAACTTTGTTATCGAGTTTCACGCCCATGACGATCTGGGCCTGGCCGAGGTCAACTCCCTGATCGCCGCCCTAAGCGGGGCCCAATATATCCACACTTCCCTAAAGGGCCTGGGCGAAAGGGCCGGTAACGCTTCTTTTTCCGGCTTCATAAAACTGGCCGAAAAGTCAAACCAGATCGCCCTAAAGCTCACCTCGGCCGAGGCCCTGGCCATCGAAGAGAGCTTTGCCCAAGAGCTCGATCGAAGCGCCTTTATGGAAAACCTCAAAACCTCTCCCGGCAGCGACATAACCGACTGGATTGCCCAACATTCCGGCCCCCAGAGATTTGATCGTTAACTTTTTTCAGCCATCAACTCGTTTTTTTCTCCTTTTCTTGTTTTTATTTTCTTTTTCCCTAAAGAGCCTATCTAGTCTACCCAAAGCCTGAGATTGATCAGCCTATTGGCCCTCATTTTAAGGCCCATATTGGCCCCCTTTTTGGCAAATCACCATGAAAGACCCTGATTTTTTAATCGCCGTGACCCAAAATGACCAAGGGGAACTCTCCAGCGTCCCTGAAACTCAAAAAATCATGTTTTTTCATAAGGGCCCATCGGATTGGCAGATCGACCAAGTGGTTGACTTTAATTTTGCCAACATAACTGGACTTGCCGAAATGAGAAAAAAACTAAAGCAGATGGCCGGCCTACTCTGCCAAGTCCAGGCCCTGGTTTCCCGAGGTTACGGCGGCCTATCCCTGGAAGTTCTCTCTAAGTTTGACTTTAGCCTATACCAGTTAAACGGCTTTAAAACCGAGGTCCTTTCGGCCATCGCCGAGAACGACTTGAGCCCTTCCGATGACCAAGATCCGGCCCAAACCAGGGCCAAGCCCCAGGAGTCCTCTCCAGACCAGTCGCCCCCAAAGGCCCCTTACGAAACCGAGTTTGGCTCTGGGGAGTTTTTTCTCGATATGCGCTTGGCCCTAAACTCCTATCCGGAGCTAACCAGCAAAAAAATTCTCAGGCCCTTTTTTGAGAGCCAGAAGTTTTTAAGCCTTAAACTTATTTTTGACCACTTCCCGCCCTGGTTGCCTGACCATCTTAAGGCCCGGGGTCTGTCTTGGGACCATCGAGAGATACCTGGCGGGCTCTTGATTGAAATCACTTCGGAGATAGCCAAACCATGTCACCAATTAAGCCTCAAGTGAGTTCCCCAATGAGCCCCCAGCCGCTCCCCCTAGGCCCGGCTAGGGACGCGCCTATGGGCACGTCTAGGGACCCGGCCCTAGACGATCAGCTAGCCGGTGACCGGCCCGGCCCCTCACCAGAGGCCGGAGCCGTTAAGGTCCTTTCGATCCTAAGCGCCCTGGGGCCTCGGGATCGCTATCCCTCCGGGGCCCTGCGCTCGGTGACCTTTACTGGCCGGACCAGCGTCAAAACGCCTTTGGGCGATCTAACGCCCAATTATGAGTTTGACCAGGCCCGCAAAAAATACGCCCCCTCGATGACTTTCCACGAGTCGGGGGCCATAAAAAGCCTCAGGCTGGCCCAAGTCACCATGGTGCCCACGCCTTTAGGCCCCCTTCCGGCCGAAAAGGTGACTTTTTACGAAAACGGGGCCTTAAAGCGTCTTTTTCCCGTGGATGGGCGCCTTAGTGGCTTTTGGTCCTTAAATGATGAGAAAAAGTTTAATAGGCCCATTGAACTTAAGTTAAAATTCACTTCCTTTCGTTTATACCTTTCCGTTTTGGCCTTTTATCCCAACGGTCAAGCTAAAAGCATTTGCCTTTGGCCCAAGGAAAAACTCTCTTTGAGCCTGCCCCATAGCGGTCAATCGCTTCCGGTGGGGGCTGGTTTTTCCCTTTACCCCAATGGCCAACTGGAGTCTCTGGAGCCGGCCGAACCGAGCCTGGTGGCCACGCCCCTTGGCCCCCTTTTGGCCCACGACCCCGAAGCTACGGGCCTGACCGCTGATCGTAATTCCCTGGTCTTGGCCCCGGACGGCCAAATCGCTTCCCTAAAAAGTCTGGTCATCATAAAGGGCTACTCTGCCCTGGGCCCGGTCACCCTGGCCCCAAGGGTTAAGCCGCACCCGCTCTCTGACATCAAAAAATTCCACTGCCCGCTGACCCTGACCTTTTTGCCCCAGGGCCTGGCCGTAAGTCACTCGGATCCCGGCCAAACGCCCACCTTGCTCGATTACCGTCAGCCCATTAGGCTGATCCCCTACATGGCCCAAAACCTAGTCAATCTCTCCCTAAATCTCCCGGCTTTTTAGCTCTGACCCAGCCGGCCTTCGGGCTTGCCAAGGCCGCTTTACTTAGAGCTTGGCCCTCCCAGCCCCAGCCCAAAATGTGATAAAATGCCCACTAAGCTTGAGCGGAAAAAAAACCAGCCTGGCTTCAAGCTCATTTTAGTTTTTGCCCAATGCCCCCAGCGGAGTTTTCCCAGCCCATGAGTCCAACCGGACCAGATCCACCTGCCTCGGACTTTGACCAAAGTGGCCAAAGCCCCCCAGAGCCCTTGTTGACGCCCTGGTCACTGCGAGTCCAGGCCCCGCCGGAAATACGTCAAGAACTCTTGGCCAGAATTTTATCGGCCCGGCCCTGGTGGGAGGCCCAATCGACGGAAACCGGCCTGGAAGTTACCTTTGACCTCAAAGAGGGCCCCCCGGAACCGAGCCCGGCCATAAAGGCCCCTAATGAGCCCGTGGAGGCCTCACCAAGCCTGGACACTCATATTTACCCCAATCTTGACTTGGAAGGGCTCCCAGGCCCCAATGCGGCCGTTTACGGGGCTAGTTTTGAACCGACCAGTGATGACCCAATCGAGGGCGGCCCCCAGGCCCCCTCGGATGAGACAATCGAGGGCGGCCACCAGACCCCCTTGGCCTTGGTTCAATCGTTACTGGAACTACTCTCCCGGGGACGCCCCTTGGAGACCAAGGTTAGCTTAAAATGGCAACCGCCCTGGCGGCCCCAAAGGGAGGCCTTAACCTCCCTGGGCCTTTTTAAAATTCAGGAAATTAGCCAGCCCCTGGCTCCCAGTTTACTGCCCTCGGCTAGGGTCATTCTTAGCCCCCAAGCCATCAGGCTAAAGCCTAGGCTTAAGGCCTGGACCGAGACGGCCGCCCAGGCCCTGGTCAGTCATTTCAGCCCGCCCCTGGGGGCCCCCTCGACCAAGGGCCACCGGGCCCTCATCATTGACGAAAATCCAGCCCTTTTGAGCCTTTTGACTCTTTTCTTGGGGGCCGGTGAGGTTGAGCTGGTCTGCTCCCAGCCCTTTATGGCCGATCAAGCCCAAAAGCTTGGCCAGCTAAACAATTTGGCTGATAAGCTCAAAATCACCCTGGCCGGGCCGCCGCCCCTCCCCAAAGCCATCGAGCAAAACTGGCTGGGCCGCTTTGAGTTAATCGTCATAAATCTCTCGCCTTACCTAACCGTCAAGTATTTAAAGAAAATCAACTCCTTTTTTGAGTCAACCCGGGGGCGCCTAATCATTTCCGGCTTGCGCCGGGGCGGCCAAATCAGCTTTGTCTTAAAAGCCGCCACCCGTTACGGCCTGGCCCTAATCGAAAGCGCCGCCGAGGACGATGAATGGGCCACCCTGACCTTGGCCAAAGGCCGCTTCCTGGAGGTCCCGGTTCAAAAATGGAAGCCCGGCGACTGGGTCACCCAGCTGAGCCAAGACGAGCTGGACATTTTGGACGAAATCGATCGCTTTGAAGCGGCCCCAGGCCATTTAGCCGAGTCCGGCCCCCTCTCCGAAGACTAGGCCTAAAAACCAGGAAAGCTAAGCCAAGCGACTTAGGTTTCGAAATTAAGTTCTAAAAAGCCCCCAACTGGGGGCTTTTTTTTAGCTCGATACCGGGGCCGGAACAAACTTAATGACCTGAATCTCGTTTTGGCTGCCCAGTCTCATCATCGGGCCAAAGGTACCGGCCCCTTGCGAGACCAGCACGGTGGTGGGGCCGGACTGGTAGCGGCCCTTGTACATGGGAAAACGCGACTGAATCATCAGGGTTCCGGGAAAGAGTTGGCCGCCGTGGGTGTGACCGGTCAGCATGGCCAAGGCCCCGGCCTCCTGGACGTATTTGACCCCCACCGGGCTATGGTGAACCACGACCAAGGGAAAGTTGGGGCTGGTGGCGATCTTGGGCAGTTCCTCGTCCATGGCCAATTGGTTAACCTGATGGGCGTCGCTGGCTTGCCGGTCGGCGTTCATATACTCTAAGCCAATAAACTGGATGCCGTGGCTTATGACCCTTTCGGATCTTAGAACCTTAAGGCCGGCTTGCTTGACCCATTCAACCACCAGATCGACGCCCACATAATACTCGTGATTACCGGTGGTAAAGTACTGTTCAGCGGCAATGGTCTTAAATTGATCAAAAATGTCTTTTCTTAGGGCCAGTTTTGAGTCCACCAGGTCGCCATTGTAAAAAATTAGATCGGGTTTTTCGGCTTTAATGGCCATTATTATTGATTCCAGGTAAGCTTTGCCACGGCTATTACCTAAATGAAGATCCGGGGCGTGAACCACGGTGACCGGTTCTTGCAAGCCGGCCAAGGCAATCTCATACCTGGTCACCTCAAAAAACCTGGCCCTGACCGCTCCGTAAACCACCAAGGCCAGACACAAGACCAGTCCCAGCCTGGCCAGGACTTTACTCCAGCTAGTGGGCGATTTGGCTTTTTCCAAGACCCAGTGCCGATACTTGGCCATGGCCCGATTTTTTTTACGCTTTTTGGAATTTAAGGGTACTCGATTGGCCCTGGCCCTGGCTTTCTTTTTTACTATGATAAAAATAAGCCAACAGACCAGTAACCAGAACAAAAAGTAGACTTGAAAAATAAAAAACAATCCCAGAAAGTCATAGACTCCAGCCCAAAAATAGTTTGGCTCAATGAAAAGCCGGCTGGCCACCAAAGCCAGATAGCCCACCACAAAAATCAAGCTCAAGAGCTGCAAAGGCCAAAAGCGTTTTGGCCACCCGGACAGCCTGGCGTAGGCATAAGGGACGAAAAAGGCCGAAAAAAGCAAGACCAATCCGGCGAAAATAAACATGACTCAAGTCTCCTCCAAGTAAGCTGAGAAAAAAAAGCAAATCTCGTCTAAAGGTTAATTACACGATTTTAAGCCTTGGGACCAGCCGCCCCGACCTAAGGGCCGACCTATGGCCCGACCTATGGCCTTTGGCAGAAAAAAGCTTGACCGGGCTCGGCTTGGCCAAAGGGCTTAGCAAAAGGGCTTGACAAGCCGAGCCGGTCTATTTTATAAATTACCATTAGCTGAGATTAAGAAGCCCAGACCAATAAATTCGGCTTGGCTGATTTTTTTCAAAACCACATAGCCTCAATTCCGCCCCGCGGCGGTTTTTTGGCCCTCGCTAAACCCGCTTAGCGGCGTCAGGGACCATTTCCACCTGGCTCGGGGGCATTACCTTTTGCCCAAGGAGCCAATCATGATCCTTCCCGGCGCCCCCGCCCAAAGCCAAAAGCCCCTTTCCAGCCCCCCGGCCCAGCCCAGCGGCCCAAATCAAGAAGCCAGTTTTGGCCATCAGGAGAGTTTGGCCCTTGAAGCCAACCTGGCCAGCTCGGCCAGCTTGGGCCAGCTGGCCCAAAATGAGTTTCGTCTAAAAATCCTACTCTTGGACTGCCGGGATTCTTTTACCCACAATCTGGCCCAGGCCATGGGCGAGTTAATCGAGCCAAGCGATCGACTGGACATCGTCAGACACGATCGGCTGGATCTCGGGCAAGCCGGCCAATACCATCGAATCGTTTTATCGCCCGGACCGGGGCTGCCCGAGGAAATGGCCAATCTGATGGAGCTTATCAAGAAGATGGCCCCCAGGGTGCCCATATTGGGGGTGTGTCTGGGGCACCAGGCCCTGGCCCAAGCTTTTGGCGGCAAATTGATTAATCTTAAAAAAGTCTATCACGGGGTTAAATCAAAGGTCAAAATACTGGTAAAAACCCGCCTTTTTCAAGGACTTGTTCAAAACCAGTTGGGAGAAACCATGATTGAGGCCGGCCGATATCACTCCTGGCTGGTCGATTCCAGGGACTTTCCTAAGGAGCTGATGGTCACGGCCATCGACGAAAGCGGCCAAATAATGGGCCTAAGTCATAGAGCCTTTGACCTCCACGGGCTCCAGTTTCACCCGGAATCGATTCTCACCCCCATGGGCCCTTTGATGCTAAGAAACTTTCTTTTTAACCAAACCGTCGATTCCCGGGGCTTGGCCCTGGAATCAAAGGGGGCCTTGCCCAGGGTTTTTGTTTAAGAAAATTCTTAAAAAGCCTTAAACCATCGGCCCCAGGGGGGTCAATCAATCAGCCCAGGGTGGTCAATCAATCAGCCTAGGGTGGTTAACCTATCAGCCCAGGGTGGTAAAAAAAATGGAATTCCTAGAACCGGAAAAAGTCAAACAGGCCATGAACCATCTTGGTGGCCAGGGGCGTCCTTTCGTTTTTGCCGTGGATTTTGAGATGACCTCGGCCTTTATCGTGGCCGAACCGGAAAAAAGCCGAGAAGTTTTCTTTCGGATGCCCGGACAGAGCCGGACCGGCTTGGACCTTGGCCAGGCCGATCAGTCAAGCCAGGTCTGGATAAAAGCCAATCCTGAGAGCCTGGAGGTCTACGCCAAAAAATTCGAGGTGGTTCAAAGGGGCTTGGCCAGGGGCGATGCCTATCTGGTTAACCTGACCATAAAAACGCCCATCGAGTGCTCGCACTCTCTGGAGGGTATTTACGGCCTGAGCGATTCGCCTTACCTACTTTACCTGCCCGAGCGCTTTGTTTCCTTTTCCCCGGAAACTTTCGTAAAAATCACGGCCGATGGAATCATTTCCACCTACCCCATGAAAGGCACCATTGACGCCAAGGTGCCCGAGGCCGAACAGGTCATTATGGACGATTACAAGGAAACGGCCGAACACGCCACGGTCGTGGATCTGCTTCGAAACGATCTTAGCCTTTCGGCCACCCGGGTCCGGGTCAAGCGCTATCGTTACATTGATCGCCTAAAAACCAGTCAGCGGGAAATACTCCAGGTCAGTTCCGAAATCGTCGGGCAACTGGGAGAAAAATTTAGCCAAAATTTAGGCGACATTGTCTTTAAAACCCTGCCGGCCGGTTCGGTCTCGGGCGCCCCCAAGGAATCAACCCTGGACATCATTAGGCGGGCCGAAGAGGGCCCCCGGGGCTATTACGCCGGGGTCTTTGGTTACTTTGACGGCCGGGCTTTTGATTCGGCCGTCTTGATTCGTTTTATTGAACAAGAAAATGGACAAAAATATTTTCGAAGCGGCGGCGGCATTACCGCCCTAAGCGGCCTTGAGGACGAATACAAAGAAGCCTTGGAAAAAATCTACTTGCCCTTTCGGTCTAAAAAAGCCGCCCCAAACCAGGCCGGGCTGGTCTAGGCTATTTGAGTAAAAACTTTTTTTAAACCAGCCAGACCCTTTGACCAATTGGCCAAAGGTCAGGCTAGCAGCGAAAGATCAAGGAACTGAGATGAGCCAGGCTAAATTTTTGGAATCCATAAAATACCAAGACGGCTTTTTTTACAACCTGGAACTTCACGCTTT
>JAITJP010000259.1 GCA_031278835.1 Deltaproteobacteria bacterium | reverse complement strand
GCTAGAGCTTTAGACTTAGCCAGAGATTTTGGCTTGGCTTGAAATTTTGGCTACGAACTTTGGTTTTAGCTTGAAACGGTCAGCGATTTTTTGGCCGCCCAGGGTTATTTTTTGGCTTAGCTAGATAGCCAATCTTAGCCAGGGCTTTAGGTGAAGAATTTTTTTAACCCAGTATAGTAAGCCTTTTTAACAGATTGCTTAGAGTTTTATTTTTAGCCATGGCTTTAGCTTGGATCTATAACATTAGCTTGAACTTTAGAGAAGGGCTTTTGTTTTGGCTTAAAATATTAAGCCTTTTTTTAAAAGATCAGCCTAAAATTTTTTTTAAAAGGATCTTTGAGCTTAGCCTAAACTTTTGCTAAAAATTTCACTTTTGGCCTAAAATATTCAGCCGTTTTTTAAAAGGCCTTTTGATAATTTTATTTTGTCAGGGCATTAGCCTCGATTATGTTGGCATTAACTGGACTATATCGAAGGGCTTAATTTTTAGCCTGATATAATCAGCGTTTTTATCCACCAGGCTTAACAAAAAATTTTGCCTCTCTTTTTTTTAACCAAGATCTCTAAGCCTAGACTGAACTTTAGTGAACGGCCTCATTTTTTAACCAACCTAGCTAGCTTTTTGACCAAGAATATTGACCTTTAATTTTAAGCAGATCTTTAAAGCTAAACTGACCTTTATCTGTCAACCTGGTTTTTAGCCTGGACCTGTCAGCTTTTTTCAAAGTCAGGCTAAACAAAAAATTTTACCCCGGCTTTTTAGACCATGATCTCTAGTAAGCATATGAACTTTATCGAACCGACTTTTTTTATCCTTATATAATCAGCCTTTTTTACCTTCAGTCTAAATATTTTTTTTGACCAAGTTTTTTAAGCCAGATCTTTAGGCCTTGAGTCAACTTTAGTTAGGGGCCTTAGTTTTAAGCTAACAGCGTTTGCGGTTTTATCACCGCCCCAATGGTTAACTTTTTTTACCCGAACTTGGGGCCTTTTTGGCCTGGGTTTGATTTTTTATCGGTGGCCCATGAATCACGTAAGAAATTTTGTTTTTGGCCTGGGGTTGTTTTTGGCCAGTTTTTTGGCCTGGGGCTGTTCCTTGGCTCCGGAGTATCGGCGGCCAGCGGCGCCGGTGCCGGAGGTGCTGGGGGCTTTAAATGAGGGGGCCGAGTGGTCTGATGTCGAGGTGGTTGGGCTGGTCAAGTGGGAGGATTTTTTACCCGAGGAGCGGCTACGGGCCTTGATTAAGCTGGCTTTGGAGAAAAATAGGGATTTAAAGCTGGCCGGGCTGAAGATCTTGGAGGCTAGGGCCGAGTTTGGCCTTAGTAGGAGCGAGCGCTGGCCCAAGCTTGAGGGGGAATTGTCCCAGGAAACCAGCGGGGGCTCGAAGCGGGAGACCGAGGAGAGCTATGAAGCCAGCTTGATGTTACCGGTCTTTGAAATCGACTATTTGAACCGACTGGGCCATCTGGAACGGGGCGCCTTGGAAAGGTATTTGGGCACGATTGAGGCCGGGCGCTACGCCAAGATTACCTTGGTCTCGTCGGTGGCCGGGGCCTATTTGGAAAACCGTTTGGCCGAGGAAAGGGTCAAACTCATGGAAAGCAATTTAAACAATTTCAGGGTCTCCAGGGCCTTTGTCGAGGAAAGGATTAGATCCGGCCAGGCCGATTTGTTGGAACTGGAGCAGGCCCGGGGCCTGGTGGCTTACGCCGAGGCTCAGCTGGAGGGGAGGAAGGCCGAACTGATTAGGAGCCAAAACGAATTGGCCTTTTGGCTTGGGGATTTTGAGAGTTTGCCCTTGGAGCTGCCTCGGGCTTGGCCGCTTTTGAAATGGCCCAGGCTCAATTTGCCCGAGGGCCTAAGATCGGAAGTTTTGTTAAATCGCCCGGACGTCATGGAAGCGGAAAGGGCCTTGATAGCGGCCAACGCCAATATCGGGGCGGCCCGGGCGGCCTTTTTTCCCTCGATTGGCTTGACCGGATCGCTGGGGCTTATGGGCCTGGACTTGGCCTCGCTTTTTAGGGGCGGCGGTGATCTCTGGTCCTTTGGGCCCAGGATTACCATACCCATTTTTACGGCCGGTCGAAACCGGGCCAATCTGGATTTGGCTGAAATCAGAAAGGACATGGCCATAGTCGATTACGAAATGGCCATCCAAAAGGCTTTTCGGGAAGTGGCCGAGGGCCTTAGTTTAAGGGAGCGGCTGGCCCAAAGGCTAAAGGCCCAAAGCAATTATCTGGGCATCCAGCGCCGGGTTTTGGAGCTGGCCAGCAATAGGTATCAAAACGGGGTCATCAGTTATCTGGAAGTCCTGGAGGCTCAAAGAAGCGTCCTGGAAGCCGAGCTTGATTTGTTGGAAATCAAGAAAGATTGGATCTTTAACGACCTGGCCCTTTTCGCCGCCCTGGGTGGCGGTTTTCCCCGAGAGGAGGAAAAAAATGACTAAGGTGGTTTTTTATTTTAACCAGGCCCTTCGGGCTTATCGGTTAAGCGGTCAGGGCAATAATACTTCGCGGAAAAAGCCAAGGTATTACTTTTCCCCAAGCCAAAAGCGCTTTGGCTTGGGCCCCAATTTGGAGTTTATGGTGAAAAGATTAGCCAATTGTTTCGCTTTTTTTTATTTAAGCCTTTTGTTGGTTGGCCTATTAATTTGCTCTTGGGCCCCGGTGGCCTTGGCCCAGGACCATAGCGGCCATGGTCGGGCTCAGGGCGAGGCCAACCAGGTGGCCACTAGGGTCTATGAAACCCAAGGAGTCCTGGTGGAAATTGACCCGGCCAATAGCCGCTTGGTGGCCCAGCACCAGGCCATAGCCAAGGTGGGCTGGGAGGCCATGACCATGGGCTTTTTAGTCGAGGACCCCAGTCTTCTGGAGGGCCTTGAGGTGGGCGACCAGGTCCTTTTGGAGATTCGTTTTGGCCCAGAGGCCGGACCCCAGGGCTATCTGGTGGTGGGCATCGAAAAATAGTTTTTTTTACCCTTTTCTTGGCCCAGCCATGGGCTTTTGGTCCTGGCTGGGTAGGAAAAACCAAATTTAAGGAGCCAACCATGGTTTCAAAAAACATAGGCTTATTACTGGTCGGCTTAGCCTTGGGGGCGGTCTTGGGGCTGTTGGGCGCCCCTTATTTGGCTAAAAGCACTGGCCAGATGGAGGCTTTTGAGGATTCGGCCCAGGCCGGGGCCGGCCAGGCCTCGGCAGAGGCCGAGGTTTTGTATTGGTATGACCCCATGTATCCAGGCACTCACTTTGATAAGCCGGGCAAATCTCCCTTCATGGACATGGATTTGGTGCCCCGGTACGCCGAGGCCTCGGCTGGGGCCGGGGTCATGATTGACCCGGTCCAGGTGCAAAACTTGGGGCTTAAGGTGACCGCGGCCAAGCGGGGCCGTTTAACCAGAAGCCGGGAAGTTTCCGCCAACGTGGAGTTTAACCGCTATTTGGAGGCCCGGGTTCAGCCTCGGGCCGAGGGTTTCGTTTCCGAGATAGCCCAGCTGGCCGTGGGCGACACGGTCGAGCTGGGCCAGGAGATCGCCAAGATTATTGTCCCAGCCTGGGCCAGCGATCAAAGCGAGTATTTACTCTTAAAAAGCCAAAGGGCCGAGGCCAAGTTGATCGGCGGGGTCAGGGAAAAACTGCGCTTAAGCGGCATGCCCGAGGAGATGCTCTCCGAGGTTGACGCCACCGGGAAAGTTCAAACCACCCTGAGGATCCTGGCCCCGGTGGCCGGGGCCATCACCGCCCTGGAGGTTTATCCGGGCATGAACGTTGAAAAAAACATGACCGTGGCCGTCATTCAGGGCTTTGACCCGGTTTGGGTAACGGCCGAGGTGCCGGAAAGCGACCTGGATCTGGCCCAAAGCGGCCGGGCCCGGGTCTCGGTGGCGGCTTACCCGGGGGAGCTTTTTGAGGTCAGCGAGAGAAAGGTTTTGGCCCGGGCCAATACGGAAACCAGGACCGTGCCCTTGAGACTGACCGTGCCCAATCCCGAGGGCCGCTTAAAGCCGGGCTTCACGGCCACGGTCAGGCTTAGGGGACAAGGCCCGGAGGGCTTAATCATTCCCAGTCAGAGCCTAATTGACCTGGGCAGCGAAAAAAGGGTCATCACCCGGGCCGAGGACGGCTCCTTTGTCCCTAAACTGGTTAGCCTGGGCGGGGCCTCGGGTGAGGAAACCGTGGTCACCTCCGGGCTGAGCGAAAACGACCAGGTGGTGGTCTCTGGTTTGTTTTTAATCGATTCCGAGGCC
>JAITJP010000239.1 GCA_031278835.1 Deltaproteobacteria bacterium | reverse complement strand
GAATAGGTTAAATAACTCCATTCGGATCCCCGATTTTAACCTCTCCCATCTAGGCTTCCTTGAAGGCTTTGAGCTAAACTCCGACCGGGAATTCATGCGGCGCTATATTAAAAAAGCCGCCGATGGGGGCCTAGCCAAAGCCAGATCCTTTTATGGTTCATACTTGATTCTGGCCGAAAATAATCCCAAAGAAGGTCTGGATTACATCGAAAAGGCCGCCCAGGACGAAAACCTCGAAGCGCTCTTATCCATTGGATACTACCTGGCCGACGGAAAATATTTAGCCAAAGACGGGGTCAAAGCCCTGAACTATTTCGCCCGGGCCGCCGAAAGAGGCGATCCCGAAGGCATCTTTTCGGCCATAGCCATGGAACGTAACTTATTTGGCAAGACTAAAAACCTGGCCAAGGCCATAGAGGACCTGACCCCCATGGCCAATCATGGTTTTGAGCAGCCCAAAATGATTTTGGACTATTTTAAAAGGCAGCCACAACCCGCTTCGCGGAGCAAGCCCAAAAAACAGGCCAAAAGAGTCCATTAACTTTTAGCCAAAACTTTTTGCTTAAAAGTTAAGGCAAAACCCTTAACGCGCTTGGCTTTTATAGGCCACCACCAGTAACCTTACGGGGATTTTTTCTCCCCGTAAGGTTTTTTTCCACTGGGCCTGGGCCCCCAGCTATTGGTTTTTTTTCAGAGCTTGGCGGCCAGGGCTGAGCCAAAAGCTGGGCCCAACTAGGCTCTTAGAGTTAAGGCGCCAGAAAAGACTTCTTAATTATGTTTCGTAAAATTTTACACTATCTTGGCTGTTTAATTTTTGCCGTTCTAGCCCTATTAGCTATTAACTACGTTATTGGGTTAATTATAGGGCCTAGACGTTTAACAATCATTATTATATCTATAATAATGTTCGCTTTAGTTATAGTATATATCGTAAGAAATATATTAAGAAAAAAATATGAAAAATTTTTATTACCTATTTTTACAATATTAGCCGATTATGATGTTGATTTTGATAAAACAATAGATACAATACAATCATTTAATGGAGCTAATCGCGAAGTTGGTAATAAAATAACTAACGAAATAATTTTCAATAAAAGTATTATTTTTATTACTTTTGATGATGCCACTAGTTTAGATAATTTAATAAATAAAGAAAAAACTTTAGAAAATGATGATAGAGAGTTTTTTAGCAGCCAAGTTCTCCGTATTTTTTTACCACAAATTTTATTATTAAGGCTGATGATACCGTTTTCACCGGGTAAAAACTTCATTGACGAGTATATAATTTCCCCTTCAAGCCCGGTGGCGGCCTTAAGAAAACTCACCGCTGATTTCGGTATTCCGGAAAAGTTTGACTTAATTTTCAGCCAGACCCATGACCTGGCTCAAGTTCAACAACAAGCCAAAAAGCTTTATGATTTCGCCGGGCCCGAGATAGCCAAATGCCTAGGTCCAAAATACGGTCAATCCTCGGACCAATTAAAAAATTTACTGGGCCAAGCCCGGGATATGGGCGCCTTTAATGAAAAATTTGACCAGATGGCCGCTTATTTCACCAACTTTTCAGAGGGGGATTGTTTACCGAGGTGGTTGTTTCTTTCCGATGGCGCTCCTGGATTGTCAAACCTAGAATTTATTTTTGAGGCCCTGTGGCTTTACGCTTTCCAACAAGCCCATGACCCCACCAGGTTTGACCAAGCCGCGGGCCTATTTAGCCGAGCTTTTAGCCTGGCCATCCAGGATTGCTTTGGTCAAATTAAGTCGCTTGCCCCACTCGACCTTCTTTTGGCCACAATCAAAAGCCTTGAAAAACAAGGCTTGGATCTTGACGATGGTCTAGTCACTGACTTGCGAAGACTTGTTGATTACTTTATTACTCAAAAAAATTCGGCCGCCTTAACCTCTTTGGCTTCTGGCTTAAAGTGGTTAAACCAAGCCCAACATGAAAGCGAGCTTATCAGCCAAATGGAAAAATTTAAGCTCGCCTTAAAGCCAGAGCTTTAAGCCGCCCGACCGGCCTTGGCCAAGGGTGGGCCCTTAAAGCTCTTGCCTTTAATTTTTGTTACAAATTTTAGCTAGTTAACTCTAATAGCAAGTCCATTTTAACCCATAAAAGCTTAACCACTTGGCCCTTGGCCGGGGCCTTGGCTTTTTTGCTTAGCCAAAATCACTTAGCTCTTCCCGGTCGCCGCCAGGCCCCTGGTATTTCAGGTTAATTTTTTTTAAAGGGCCTTTTTTTAGAATTCTTGACTTTTTTTTCGCTCCAAAGTAGAATGTTTCTTTACGAGGGTAATAATTATCTGATATTTATGCGGGATAATTCAAAATTATTGTAAATATCCGAAAAGGCCCAAGTTTCAAACTCAAATTCACTTAGCTATAACCAGCCAATCCTTTTTAAGCCGCGGCCCCTGGGGCTGGGCGGGAATTTTTTAAGTGAAGGTGAGCGTCTGAAATTTTTGCCATAGTCCGGAGCCGCTTTGCTGCCGGTCAGAACCCTGGTCTGAAAAATTACAGCTGGCCCACCTAGAAATTTTTTTTGGGCTTAATGTCAAGCGCCTTAAATTTTTGGCGCCCTTTACGTTAGAAATGAGGATATAAATGGCAAAAGCCTCGGAAAAAGACAAAGAAAAAGAACCCAAAGCCGTTAAGAAGGAAAAAGAAAAGGCCCCTACGGCCGACTCGGCCAGACAAAAGGCTTTGGAAACCGCCCTGGGTCAGATCGAAAAAAGCTTCGGTAAGGGCTCAATCATGAAACTAGGCATGGAGGAAGCCGAGCAGATCGCCGTCATCCCCTCCGGGTCCATTAGCCTAGACGCCGCCATCGGCATCGGAGGCATCCCCAAGGGCCGGATCATTGAGATCTATGGCCCAGAATCGTCGGGCAAGACCACTTTGGCCCTGCACATAGTGGCTGAAGCCCAAAAGCAAAAAAACTCCTTTGGCCAGCCCGGTGTGGCCGCTTACATTGACGCCGAACACGCCTTGGACGTGGCCTACGCCAGGCGCCTGGGGGTTAAGACCGATGAGCTTCTCATCAGTCAGCCCGACCACGGTGAGCAGGCTTTGGACATCGCCGAGATTCTGGTTAGAAGCGGTTCGGTTGACGTGATTGTCATTGACTCGGTGGCCGCCTTAACCCCGGAGGCTGAAATCAATGGTGACATGGGTGACGTTCACGTGGGCCTCCACGCCAGGCTTATGAGCCAAGCCCTAAGGAAGCTTACCGGGGCCATACACCGCTCTCAGACCTCGGTTATCTTCATTAACCAGGTCCGCATGAAAATAGGCCCCATGAGCTATGGCTCTCCAGAGGTCACCACCGGCGGCCAGGCCCTTAAGTTCTACTCGACCTTAAGGCTGGAGATCCGCCGCTACGGTTTTGTTAAGGGAGCCGAAGACGCCAAAGTCGGCTCCCAGGTCAGGGTCAAGGTGGTTAAAA
Organism: Deltaproteobacteria bacterium; assembly: GCA_031278835.1. Classification (GTDB taxonomy): domain Bacteria; phylum Desulfobacterota; class Desulfarculia; order Adiutricales; family Adiutricaceae; genus JAIRNQ01. The sequence continues at coordinate 537 of JAITJP010000239.1, read as the reverse complement.
ACAAGATCGCCCCGCCCTTTAAGGAGGCCACCTTTGAGATTCTCTACGGCCGGGGCATTTCCAGGGAAGGCGAGCTAATCGACCTGGGCGTGGTCATGGACATCGTTGAAAAAAACGGGGCTTGGTTCTCCTTTAATGGGGAGAGGCTTGGAAACGGTAAGGAGAACTCCAGGCGTTTTCTGATCGAAAACCCCGAGATCGCCAACGCCATTGAGAGCAAACTCAAGGGCGCTTACGGCACCCTGGCCGAGCGGGTTTCCGAGTCCATAAGCGGCCTTAAGGAAGAAGCCCCCGAGGAACCGCCCGCCTCCGAATAGGCCCTGGCCTAAAAAAAAACCACGGGCCTCGCCCCCCCAGGCTAATCACCCCTGGCCCACAAAACTTGCTTGGCTAGCTTCATTAACCCTTCACGCCAGACCTTACTACACGCGGCTTTGGATTTTCACTCAAAGCCGCGATTTTTTTTCGCGAAAGCCCGGTGCAAGTTTTCTTGGCTGAGTTTAATTTCTTTGGTTAAGCCAAAAAAATTGGCCCCAC
>JAITJP010000171.1 GCA_031278835.1 Deltaproteobacteria bacterium | reverse complement strand
GGTAAACTTAGACCTTTCTTTTGTTTCACTATTCGGTCCGTTAAAAGATTTGCCAATTGTGGCGTTTAGGGATATTATAACGCTTTAAAGCGCTCAAGACGAAAGGAGAAAAATCCAAGTCTGGCCTTTAAAAGATAAGCTTTTTGTCGCGACTTTTAGCCTTTAGACTGGTCATAAATTTTGCTCTTTAAAACTATAAGGCGATAAAGTTTCTTTATTTTAAGGCTATTTTATCATTTTCACTATTTAACGAGGTTAGTTACTAACACAATGAGTTTAAAACCAAGTAATAAAAAGACCGAGGAGACTTTTGAGGCCGGTCTGGAAAGGCTAAAACAGCTAGTCGAGGGCTTGGAAAAATCCGACATCAGTCTCGATGAAGCCCTAAACGGTTTTGAGGAGGGCATCAAGCTTAGCCGCAAGCTCTCGGCCAAATTAGACCAGGCCGAGACCCGTCTGGAACTTTTAACCAAAGCCGCCGATGGGGGGCTCGAGGTCTCGCCCCTGGAAGGGCTGGATTTTGGCCAAGGTCAGGATGACCATGAGGAGGGGGAGGCCGATGAGGATGAAGACCAGGACCATGAGGGCCAGTGGGAGGACCTTGACCAGGACGACCTTAGTTAGAAATTTATGGTAACCGAGGCTCGAAACAAAATGGAACAATCTGAGTTGGCGGCTTGGCGAGAGGGCTGGGTAAAGCGTTTAAACGAAGAGCTCTCCGAGGCCATAAAAAAGCCCATGGCCGATGAGCCGCCGGAGGTGGGTCAGCTACTTTCGGCCATGAATTACACGCTCGAGAGCGGCGGCAAGCGTTTACGGGCCCTCTTGGTTTTGGCCGCGGCCGAGGCCGTGGGGGGTCAAGAACAATGGGCCCTGCCCGGGGCTTTGGCCGTGGAGATGATCCACGCCTATTCGCTTATCCATGACGATTTGCCGGCCTTGGACAATGACGATTTGCGCCGGGGCCGCCCCACCTGCCATCTGGTTTACGGTGAAGCCCTGGCCATCTTGGCCGGAGACGCCCTCCAAGCCTTGGCCTTTGAAACCCTGGCCTCGGCCCTTTTGGGCGACTTGGCTGAGCCAACCAGCCGGGTCAGCCAGGCCCTGCTTATTTTAGCCAAGGCCATCGGGCCTTTGGGCATGGTCGGGGGCCAAGCCATGGATTTGGCCTTTGAGGGGGCCAGGCCTGAATTAACTCAAATAATCACCATGGAAAGTAAGAAAACCGGTTTTCTCATGGGTTCTTGTTTGGCCTTGGGGGCCACCTTGGGCGGAGCCGACCAAAAGACCATAAGCGCCTTTGAATCATCGGGCCGTTTGGCCGGCCTGGCCTTTCAGATCTCAGACGATCAACTAAACGTCACGGGCGATGCCCAGCTCATGGGAAAAAACGTGGGCACGGACGCCCAAAAAGCCAAGGCCTCGGTCACGACCTTAATCAGCCAAGAACAAGCCAGCGAACAGGTCTCTTTGTATATAAAACGGGCCATGAGCGGGCTAAGACCCTTTAACTCGCCTAAACTGGAATGGCTCATTGGTTCGATTTTTGGCCGCTCCAGTTAATCAGGTTATTTTTGTTAGTTTAGTTACTTAAGTTAGTTTGGTTAGTTTAGTTACTTTGGTTAGTTTGGTTAGTTTAGTGAGTTTGGTGAGTTTGGTTAGCTCGGTTAGCTTAGGGAGTTTAGTGAGTTTGGTTAGTCTGGCTAGTCTGACTAGGCTGACTAGGCTTCTGATTTTTGGTCGCGAAAAAACATGAAGTTTTTTTAAATTATAAACTTAATTGAGTTTATAATTATCAAAGCGGCCTAAAAATCTTAGATTTGGGGAATAATTTGCTCTCTTTAATAAAATCACCGGCTGATTTAAAGAAACTTAATCTTAGCGAGATGGCCGCCCTGGCCGAGGAAATGCGAGCGCTAATGATTAAGGTCGTGAGCCATAACGGGGGGCACTTGGCTTCTTCGCTGGGGGCTATTGAACTTATCATGGCCCTACACTACGTTTTTGATTCGCCCGAGGATCAAATAATTTTTGACGTCGGGCATCAGGCCTATGCCCATAAACTACTGACCGGCCGGGCCGAGCTTTTTTCAAGCTTGCGCCAGCTGGGCGGTTTATCGGGTTTTCCTCGCCGCGAGGAGAGCCCCCACGATATTTTTAACACCGGACACTCGTCAACCTCGATTTCGGCGGCCTTGGGCCTGGCCGTGGCCAGGGATCAACTTGAAAAAAATAATTCGGTCGTAGCCGTCATTGGCGACGGGGCTTTAACCGGCGGCATGGCCTTGGAAGCCATAAACCACGCCGGAGGACTTCAGAAAAATCTTCTGGTCGTTTATAATGACAATCGCATGTCCATTAGTCCCAACGTGGGAGCCTTAAGCCAATACCTTTCCTTAAAACTTACCACCCAAGAACATATCGTCCTTCGCGAGAGGGTCAAGAGCATTCTTGAGCGGGTTAGTCCCCAGAGAGGCGGCCGCTTAATCAAACGCTTTCAAAGGGCCGAGGAATCATTAAAATCCTTCCTCATTTCCCCAACCTCGTTTTTGGCCGCCTGGGGCTTCAAATACATTGGCCCCATTGACGGTCACGACCTGGACCGTCTGGTCCACGCCTTAAATCAAGTCCGTAACCTGAAGCGTCCGGTCATTCTCCACGTTCTTACCACCAAGGGTAAAGGTTTTCCCCCGGCCGAGGAAAACCCCATGGCCTTTCATGGGCTGGGCCGATCCAAGATGGCCCCTAGTCAGGGCGCTCTCCAGGAAATTGAGCCGCCCACGGAACCGGTCCAGGATAAGCGTTCCTATACGGAGGTTTTTGGGCAATACCTAATCGAGGCGGCCAAAAACGACCCAAAAATTAACGCCATCACGGCGGCCATGAGCCAAGGCACGGGCCTGGAGAAGTTTTTTGAACTCTATCCCGAAAGGGCTTTTGACGTGGGCATTGCCGAGCAGCACGCCGTGGCCTTTGCCGCCGGCCTGGCCGTGGCCGGCCTTAAACCGGTGGTGGCCATATACTCGACTTTTTTGCAAAGGGCCTTTGACCAGCTCTATCATGACGTGGCCTTGCAAAAACTCCCGGTGATTCTGGCCGTCGATCGTGCCGGCCTGGTCGGGGAAGACGGCCCCACCCACCACGGGGCCTTGGATTTAAGCTATTTAAGGCTTTTGCCGAATTTTACGGTCATGGCCCCCAAAGACGAGTTTGAGTTTACCCAGATGCTCGATCTGGCCTTTAGCCTACCCGGCCCCTCGGCCATTCGTTACCCCAGGGGAGCGGTGAGCGGCCGCAGCCAAAGCCAGAGCGGGCCTCTGGAAGTGGGCCGGGCCGAGATCTTAAGAGACGGTCAGGATCTGGCCATCTTGGCCCTTGGCCAACCGGTTTGGGCGGCCATGGAGGCGGCCGAAAATTTAAAATCACATGGTCTTGAGGCCACGGTCATAAACCTTCGCTTTATAAAGCCCCTGGACCTTGAAGCCATCCTGAAAGCGGCCCAAACCGGAAAAATCATTACCGTTGAGGAAAATATCCTCCAAGGCGGGCTCAACGGCGCGGTCAGCGAAGCCCTGGGCCGGCTTGATTTAAAGGCCCCGGTAAAAGTAAAAGCCCTGGGCCTCGGCGATGACCCGGTCGCTCAGGCCAGCCCGGCCCAACAGCGCGCCTTACTGGGCCTAGACGCCCCAGGCATTGAAAAAGCCGCCCTGGAATTATTTGGAAAAAGTTAAAAAACATACAAAAACTATCATACAAGCCCATCCGGCCGCTTAAGTTTCCGACTGGTTTTGTAAAAAATCAAAAAAAATCATTTTGCCAAGATAAAAAGCCAGGTTATCGTGACAAATTTGTTGAAAAAAAATCTAAGCATTTCTTATTCGCACTTCTATTCTAGCCTTATGTTTTAAAAATTTGTTTTTCTTACCTGTTTAATATCTTTAACTACTGAGAGTTGACTATGAGCGAAACACAAGATCCTAAAAAAGACGATCTGGCTCTTGACGAGCCGGTAACCCAAGAGCCAACCCCTGAAGGCCCGGACCAGCCAAGGGCCCTTGAGGCCCAGGCCGACCAGGCCCAGCCGGCGGAACCCGAGGCCCAGCCCGACCAGGCCAAAGCCGAGGAACCCGAGGCTCAACCCGACCAGGTCAAGCCCGACCAGGCGCCAAGCCAGGAGACAAAGACCGTGGAAACAAAGCCAGATTTAAAGAAAGCCGATCAGGCCTCGGAAAAAGCTAATTTGGAAAAATCTCCCACCGAAAAGGAGGAGAAAAAATCCGACCAGGCTAACTTGCCGCAGACCGTGAAAGAAAAAACCCCCTTTCACCTGATGCCCTGGATCAAAGCTTCCAGGCCCACCTACTATGTGGCCACCTTGGTGCCCTTGTTTTTGGGCTATTTCGCGGCCAAGTACGCTCAAGGCACGGCCAGCCTTTGTATTTTTGTTCTAATACTCATCGCCTGTTTTCTGGTTCATCTGGCCACCAACCTAGCCAACGATTTGTTTGAGCACGTCGGGGGCGTGGACACCAAAGATTCCCTAGGCGGTTCAAGGGTTATCCAGGAAGGTCAGATCTCTCCCGAGCAGCTTAAAAAAGTAATCGGCTTTTGTTATCTGGCCGCCTTTGTCCTGGCCATATTTATCGTAAAAACCAACCCCATTCTCTGGATCCTGGTCATCTTCGCCGCCCTGTCCAGTTTTTTCTACGTCTGTCCACCCATAAAATACGGTCACCGCGGCCTGGGTGAGGTTTTCGTTTTTTTAAACATGGGCCTGATCATGACCGTGGGCACCTATATGGCCCTTACGGGCGAGTTCGAATTACGGATCATCAGCTTGGCCTTACCCGTGGCCCTGGGCGTGGCCGGAATTTTATTTTTCCAAAGCCTGCCGGAAATCGAAGACGACGCCAAGGTTGGCAAGAGAACCCTGGCCGTAAAACTGGGCCGAGAAAGATCCACCCTGACCCAGTCGCTTTGGTGGCCCCTTATCTGGGTTTTGATGATTAATTTATGGCTTTCCGGTTTCGTGGCTTGGCCGGCTTGGCTTTGCTTACTGACCTTACCTTTCCACCTAATCGTTCAAAGGCGCCTTAAGGGCACCAAAGACTGGCGAGAGCTTGATCAATACGGCCTTTTGGTAAGGCTGATGTATTTACTTAACGGCCTGTTTTTAATCCTAGGCCTAATCGCCATCCAGCCCATCGATGAATCCAAGGCCCAGCCCCTGGAGACCAAACCGG
>JAITJP010000072.1 GCA_031278835.1 Deltaproteobacteria bacterium | reverse complement strand
CATGGCCATGCCCACCTGGGTCCCGGCCGTATCGTAGGAAGTTTTTATCAAGATGGCCTTAACCATGTTGGGCTTTATTTCACTAAAAGCCCCAATGGTGTCGGCCGAAGAGAGATTTTTGAATTTATAGAGAGCTTGAAGTTTTACGTTTTTCTCCCCGCTGTCGATTTTGGCCAGACTGGTTTCGCGCATGGAGATGGGAGTATTTCGGTCAGTCAAAAGGTCGATTTCGTAAGTTACCTGGGCGTCGCCTTCCCAATCGTCTCCCATGATTTGGTCGGAAAAGTTAACCTTTATTTTGACGTGAAATGGTAAGCCCCAGCGATCGGTGTCCCAGTCAATGACAAAGTAATTAAGAACGTTTAAGATCTTACCGGCGCTGCTGGCGTGTTGCGAGATGGCCGCCGGCAGGATGGAAATGTATTTTTCAATCGGGCCATTGGGCGACTTAATCTTAAAAGTCAGCTCCGGAAAGGGGGCGCTCATGGTGACCGAGTAAAGGTCCAAATTGCTGCCGGTCTGCCCCTGCCCTTTGGTTGGGCTAAAATCGTGAAGCCTTCCGTAATAGGCCACGGCGGCCACGGCGTAAGTACCTTCGGTTGAGGGCGAAAAGGGGCACATGCCCTTAATTTCCTTTAAAGAGTTAAGAGTTTTAGGTAAACAAGTATCGGTACTGCCTTTTGAGTAAATATATTGACCTTGTCCATTGACGCCCTCAATCTTGGAGATGGTGTCTAGATAAATGTTTCTATCGAATTTTTTTGGTAGATTTTTAGCCTCACTAAATTGACCCGGCAAGGTAATATTGGGCATTAAATTTAAATTTAGATCGTTTTGGAACTGATCCCCGTCTTTTTCCGTGGTGGGGTCACTAATGAGTAAAATTATCGATTTTGAACAGCGATAAGCCCCGAGATCCGGCAGACGTTTATTCCAAGCCGTGCTTCCGGTCCCGTAATCGGTCAATTGACAAACCGGCGAGCCGGCCTCATCGGTGTCGTTTTGCCGGTTATAGTCATAACTGGGATTGGTCAGGCCGCTAAGATACCTGACCCCCTCAAAAAGCATTTCGGCCACCGGGTTACCCCAGGAAAAAGTATTGTAGTATCGCTGGCCGTTCCAGGAGGTGGGATCGTTATTGGTGGGTCTACCGGAAATTCTTAAATTGTCTATATTATTGATGATGCCCTTTTGGTTGACTTGTCCGGTCATGGTGTTTACCGGGGCAATGTATTGGCTTTGGGGATTGACCGGTAGGCCGTTTACCGGCCCCACGTGGTTTCTAAGTTTTCCTCCGGAATCCCTAATGAGGCTATTGTAGCCTCCGGTCAGTAAGCCAAAATTAATGGGCTGGCCGCCCCCGCCGTATTTTTGAAGCAGGCCCACTGGTTTTAAAACTTCCCCAGAGGCCCCGCCGGTTAAGCCCGGATAAGCTTGGCAGCCCTCGGTATCGGAATAATTATTCTTGGCGCAGACCTCGACGCTAAGATTGTAAACCATGACCTTGCTTCTGGCGTTTTTGGTCAAAACCATGTCGTCCGGAAGGGGCCTATTGACCAAAACCCAATCCCAATACCTGGTAAAGGGCTGGGTGACACTGACCGGACTATTGACCGAATCTTTGCCCTTGAGGTTAAAAAAGGAAGAGTTCACGTCCAACAAAACCTTCATGGCCGGGAAATAGCCGTTGTTTTTACCCAGATCGCTGGATCTGGCGAAAAAATGGCTGGTTCCGGACTTGGGCTTGTCATAGGGCGTGTATTTTCGAATATCATAGTAAGCCGAGTTTGGGGTGACCATTTGCCAAGTGTCGTCGGATCTTACCTCGGCCCCCCAGGCGTTGGCGTCCGGGGGCACGAAGGAGTGCTCCAAAAGGGTCCGGTTGGTCGTGTCAACCTTTCTCTTGCCGCCATACAAAACTTTCCTGATGGCGTCCATTCTGCTGGCGGCCAGATGGTTAAGCCAATTGCCGCTAAAGGTTCTCTGGCCCCCATAAGTCACGGACCTGGACAAATCCGAGCAAACCCCGCTGGCCGATCTGGGCGAAATGACATAGGACTTTAAACCTTTGGGCCTATTTTTCTTAATGACCTCTTGGCTTTGATCGGAAATGGTCTGGCCAACCCTGACGAAATAACCGCCCAGATCGCCGACCATGAAAACCCCGTTGACCCCGGTCTGGGTCGAGCCCTTATAGGCGTAACAAGATTGACTGTCAAAATAGCCAACGTACTCAATTAGGGGATTAAAACCCGTGTCAACCCGGCCGTCTCCATCGATATCGGTTAAGCCGGGATAGCCCTGGCCAAACATCTTAAGTTCCTTGGACAAGACCAACAAAACCTTGGGCGTGGGCCTTTCCCCGGCCAATAGCGGATTTTTTTGATACTTGGACTTCAAGGGTAGCGACTGAGCCCAGGCCGAGTCCTTACCGCTTATGGGGCTAAAAACCACCAAAACCATAGCCAAAATCACCAAAAAGAGACCTAAACTTTTTCCAAAATTGCCAATTGACATCGCTTAATCCCAAAAAAAAACCAAAAGAAAAATATTACAGTAAAAACTTAAAAACTTATAAAAAAGCTCATTGAGCTTTACAAAGCCTCTCGATACATGGAGGTGATAAAAGTCGTGGCCCCGGGATTGGCCCGGCCGTTTAAGCCCCTAACGGAAACGATGATGTTGACCAGCTGGGCCGTGGCCGCCGAAGAATCATAACGATCGTTCATGCCCAAACTGGCCCCGGACGGGGCCAGGTCCTGGCCATCGATTTGAACCACGGCCCAGGCCACTTTCTCCCCGTTTATGGAAAAGGCCAGGTGCGGTTCCATTGAGGCCGGGCCACCCCAGCCGGTTTCGGCGTAGCGATCCATAAACGAATAGTCGCTCTTGGCCGATTCATTGACCAGGGTGGCTAAATTGAACCTTTTCTCGTTTATGGCCAAATCAAGCGGAAACTTTCCGGCCGACTTTCTAAGAGCCTGTTGGGGCGAACCCAACTCTGGCCTTAAAAGTATCCTTGACAGTAAGGTGGCCACCATGGCCGACGATTCGGCGGCGTTGAAAGTATCCTGGGCCAACCTGGTTTGACTGGCTTGGCCCACTTCCTGGCGGCTGGAGGTCATCAAGATCACCCCCATCAAACTCAAAAGGGTTAATATGAAAAGGGTAAAGGGCAAGATAAGCCCGGGCCTAGGGCCACAATGGTTAATTTTCATGATCTTCATAAATTTAGTTTCTAGGTTAAATGGCCAAAAAACCTGAGCCCCCTGATTAGCCCGAAACCGGGCCCATCAGGCCGCCCCGGGCCTTTGGCCTTTAAAGGGCCTTTTTAGGCCCGTAGAGCCCTTGGGCCCCCCAAGCCTCCCTTAGGTACCAAGTCATGGTCCCAAAGGCCGCCAGGGGCCTTGTGGGCCGTTTGTGGGGCCTTTTTAGAAGGGGGCTCTGCTTAAGATTTTGGGCCGCCCTTAAAATGAAAAAAAAGTCACGACCGTGGACCGGGTCAGCGACCTGGCCCCGGTAAAACCGGTCCAGTCCATCTCCACCTCCACCTGAGTCGATAGGGCCGTGACTTTTTCCGGATAATACCTAACCGTGCGCTTAAACCTTAGGCCCGGACAGACGGCCTTATCGCATTGGCGGCCAAAGCGATCAAGATTATTCTCCACCTTGGGCCCGTTATTGGCTTCTTCAAAAAGCTCATAACGGCTAAGGCTTTTTATCCTTTCCAGTTCCGATTCGGCCAAAAGCGAGGCCAAGTTTAGATCGCTTGCCATGGAGTTGGCCGTGGTCGAGCTAGTCAGAGTTTTCATGGCCGCCAAACAGCCCACCGTTAAAATCAAGACGGTTAACAATAGCTCGACTAAGGTCATGCCCCCGGGGGCCTGAGCCAAGGCTTTTAAAAAACGGCTGGGCCTTTTGACCGATATTTTTAAACTTTTCATCTTAAACTTATATGACCTGGCTTTCTTTAACCAAGCTTATCCTACCGTTATCGCGACTAATCGATATTCGGTAACCATTAGTGGGCACTTTTTTAGAATCGTTTTGATTTTTTGAGTAAAATAAAAAGATTTCAAAGGGCTTAGGGTCTGAGTAAACCTTTTGGTCGGGCATAAAAATGCCATAATAAAGGTCTTTGATTCTCTTGTCGCCGTCCTGGCCCTTATCTAAACTAGCCAGGAGAGTGGCTTTGACCTTTTCGTGAAAAAGGTGAAAGCCGTCTTGGAGCGTGGTCCAGCCGGTTACCGTGCTTTTGTCAACAAGGCCGCTTTGAAGGCTTAAATAACATTCACTTCTCTTGGCCTGGGAGCAATCCAAAACCACCCGGACCGGGCGCTTGCTCTCATCGGCCAGGAGCTTGGCCCTCCACAAAAATTCTTCCAAGCGCTTGGCCTCGCCCCTTAGCCTAGAATCGCTCAAATATGAATTCATGTTGCCGTAAACCATGGCCCCCACTATGATGACCATGACCACCACCACGATTAATTCCAAAACCGTAAAGCCTTTCTTAAAAGCCAGCCCCGGGCTATTTCGCGCCAAATTTCCCATAAGCCTTAATTCCTCAAAAAGACCGTTTCCATGAGACTTGAGTATTTATGGCTGCCCAATTCATTTCCAGCCAGCCGATTAAACAAGGCCGGGCGTTTATACTGGGCCTGTTCCGAATTGTAAGTACCTTGGCAGGTTAAGGCCACGGCCACGGCTTTGACTTTTTCGCCCAAAAACCTTTGGTAACTTAAGCCAGGCTCCGAATTTACCTTAGACAGTTCCACCGAATCGTTTTCAAAAAAGTAATAAATTTGTAAATCACTAACGTTTTCAGCCAAAACCCTGGCCCCACTAATGGGATCGTCATAATCGGTCAGAGTTTGGTCGTGATTGTCAACCATTAGGCTGGAATTTTTCTCATTGACGAAATAAGTGCTTATGGCCACCTTTCGAAGGTTAAAAACCAGGGCCCCTTCGGCCTGAAAATCCTTGGGCAAGGCGCTCCCGGTGAAGCGGCCCTTGGCTTTTAGGCTCAGAGTTTTGTTGTTGTTTTTTAACTGATCGATCTCAAACAAAACGGCCCGATTAGCCATGGTGGCGGCCACGATGTCGCCGGTTTTGACCTGGTTTGGGTCAATCTCCGCCTCAAATTTAAGCTCACCTGACTTAAAACTCTCCAAGCGACCCAGGGCCGAGGGCTTTTCAATCTCCGAACGGAAAATGGTCAAACTATCGGCGCCATTGGGGCCCCCATCGGTGCCGTAAATGCCCATGACCCCCAGATCGCTACCGGGGGCCTCGGGCAGCTTAAACCAGCCCATTTTTCTTTCAATGACCAGTTGGCCCTTATCCAGCTTATGATGGGTTGGTCCAAAAAACTCCACCCTTTCAACCCTAGGGCCCAATAAGGTCAAGCCGTTTCCGGCCATCCGGGCCTCCTTGATGACACTGGCCAAGGCCCCCCTCAAGTTTCTCTGAAGCCCCAGGGCGGCTTCTTCGCTCAAAAAGCGCCCGGTCGATGAGCGGAAAATGGTAAAGGCCAAACCGGTGACCATGATGCCAATAAACAAGACCATCAATAGCTCGACAAGTGAAAATCCGCCTTTTCCTTGGTGGCCAAAAGCTCGAGCCCCAAACTCACCAAGCCCATGCTCACCAAACCCAGGCCCACCAAGCCCAGGCCCCCGGGCTTCAAGGCCCGAGCCTTTTTCCATTAGGCCAATCCCCTTGGCGGCAAAAGCAATCGTCATCATCATCTCGGAACCGGAAAAACAAAATATTTCCAAAAGCCAAACGGCCCATAGGCCTAGCCCCGATCCGGCCAAAAAAATGGCCAGATCTCAACCTGGGCCGATCACAATACCGGCCTCTCAAACTAATTGATTGTACCTATTAATATATACATAAGTCAAGTTTTTTGAAATTTAATTTACACTATTAATATAAATTAAACTGTTAAAATCACTGAACATCGATATCACCATTTAAATTAACTATATAAAGTTATTATAAAAAAAATTTATCACCAAAAATAATTTCACCAGTCTAAGTAATTATAATCACAATTAATGTCAATTTTTTTTATCCTGTCCGGCCCTTCAGCCCAGGCCTGGCCCTGGCGGCCAGAAAAAAAGACTTTTTTAAAAATAAAATTAAAGACCATTAATTTTTACCAGTAAATTTTTTGTTTTAAGCGAAAAAATAGCTAAAAAAAACTAACCAAGCCATAAAATTAAAATTTACAAATCTTCAAACTAACTAAACACGGTT
>JAITJP010000027.1 GCA_031278835.1 Deltaproteobacteria bacterium | reverse complement strand
CGGACTGCCCGTGGTTAGGGCCCCAAGGATCATGCGTGGCCGAACTTCCCCGGTGGAACATGACGGGCGGGGCCTATTTTCCGGACTGCCTCAGCCCATGAAGGTCGGGCGCTATCATTCGCTTTTGGCCAAAGAGCCCGGAGACAATCTGGTTCATCGTCTGGAGATTACGGCCAGAACCCCGGAAAGGGAGATCATGGCCCTTTCCTATTTGGATCAAAACTGGCACGGGGTTCAGTTCCATCCCGAGTCCGTTTTAACCCCAGAGGGCCGCGATTTACTGGCTAACTTCGTAAACCTAAGTAAAGGCCAGGTCAAAGAAAAGCCCAGTTCGGTCCAAGTGGCCGGGGCCGAGACGCCCAAACCCCTGGCCCATATCTTTGAAACTCTGGGCCGCGGTCAGGATCTGGACGAAGACATGGCCGAGCGGATCTTTGAGCGCCTTATGGACGGGGAACTTAGCCAAGCCCAGGCCGGGGCCTTACTGATGTCCCTTAGGACCAAGGGGGAAACCTCAATCGAAGTGGCCGCCGCGGCCAAATCGGTCTTAAACCGGGCCAGCTCGGTTAGCTACCTGGCCGGAGAGTCTTTGGACGTCGTGGGCACGGGCGGTGACAATCGCTTTTCCTTTAATTGCTCAACGGCCACCGCCCTGACCGTGGCCGCCATGGGCCACATGGTTTTAAAACACGGTAACCGATCGGTTTCCTCCAAGTCAGGAAGCGCCGACGTTTTGGAGCGTTTGGGCTTTAATATCGAGCTTAGCCACGATGAGCTTACCGATAGGCTTCAAAAAGAAAAGTTTATTTTTCTTTACGCCCCCCAGTATCATCCAGCCTTTAAGCACATCATGCCGGTCAGAAGGGAGCTTGGGGTTAGAACCCTTTTTAATATTTTAGGCCCCTTGGTTAACCCGGCCAGGCCCACCCATCGGCTCATTGGCGTCTACCAAAGCGAGCTCCTGGACCTGATGGCCGGGGCCTTGGCCAGACTCGGTCCCATGACGGCGGCCGTGGTGCACGGGGCCGGGGGTTACGATGAACTTACTTCCATGGGCCCGGCCCAGGTCAGGTTGGTAAAAGATCATACCATCACCTCGATGACCTTGGATCCGGCCGAATACGGCCTGGAGCCCTGCTCGCCCGAGGAACTGACCATTTCCGATCCCCAACAAGGGGCCGAGGTCTTAAAAAATCTCTTAAAGGGCCAAGGCTCCAAGGCCATGACCGACATGCTTATTTTTAACGTGGGCATGGCTTTGTTCCTGTTAAGGGGCGGCATAATGTCTGATCGGATAATCGAGGCTAGGCAGGCCGTTCTGGCCGGGGTGGGGGCTAAGCTCTTGCCCGGGGCCGCCCCAACCCTTAATTAACCAGTTAAAAAACTTGATCCTCAGGGGCCGGGTAGGGCAGGGGCTGGTCTCTGGCTGGTCTCTCATTAGCCCCGGCCGCGAGGTCAGGCAGTAAGGTGGGAGGAATTGACTTTTGAAGTTCGAGACAGACTTAGTTAAATTCGTTGAGGCCAAGGCCCTTTCGTTAAAAAAGCTTAAACAAAGGCGAGACTTTAAGCCTTACCAAGGCCTTAGGCCCGGTTTTGGGGAAGCTTTGCGAAATGCCCAAAAAGCCAGGGGACTTGGTTTTATGGCTGAGTACAAAAGGGCCTCGCCAAGTTTGGGTGACATAAATCTCCAGTTCGGACCCCTTGAGGTAGCCGATCATTATAAAAGGGCTGATTGTATCTCGGTTTTAACTGAAGAAGTTTTCTTTAAAGGTGACATTGGCTATTTAAGTAAAATAAATATCTCAGGTAAACCACTTTTAAGGAAAGACTTTATTTTTGACCCCCTGCAGGTTTTGGAAACGGCCCAAACTCCGGCCTCGGCCATGCTTTTGATGGTTAGGCTAACCCCGGACCAGGTTTTGCTCAAAGAACTCATGGCCGCCGCCGAGGAAAACGGTCTTGAGGCCTTGGTGGAGGTCTTTGATTTAAGGGAACTTGACTTGGCCCGCCGGGTCGGGGCCCAATTAATCCAGTTCAATTCCAGGGATCTTAATAGCCTCAAGGTCGATACCAAAAAAATCTTTGAGCTGGCCAAAATCGAGCCGCCCCAGGACCGGGAGTTTTACCTGGCCGCCAGCGGATTGTCCAGCCCCGAGGATCTCCTTTTGGCCGCCCAAAGCGGCTTTGGGGCCGTTTTGATCGGCACCAAGCTTATGAAAAGCGCCAACCCCGGTCAAACCCTGGAGAATTTAATCGATGGTTTTGAAAGGGCCCGTTAATAATTATCTTAATGACCAAGCCACCTTGGCTAAACCGCTTGATAGATGGGCTTAACCAGGCAACTGGTCATCCGATGAGGGATTATTTATGTTTTTTTAGCGATTGATTATCGGTCAGTATATAATATATACTAACGGCGTTCGCCCGGCCTTTTTTTTGGCTGATGGTTTTTTTCGCTTTGTTTTAAGGCCAAACCAGGCCCCGGCCAAGTTAAGGCGCTTTTGGTTTTCGCTTAAGGCCAATATGCCTAAAGCCGGTCCGGAGCCTGGATCCTGATGGCCCTGTTTTGGCCATTTGTTTTTTAACGCGCCGTTTTTCTTTTTCTCGTTATGTTTTTTCATGTTTGGAGTTAAAGATTAAAACCAAGTGCCTAAATCTCCATTTTTTGGGAGATATTTTTTATTTTTGATCATTTTATTTAAGCTTTTTTTGTTTA
>JAITJP010000478.1 GCA_031278835.1 Deltaproteobacteria bacterium | reverse complement strand
CGAGTAGGAGGCCACCATGACTTTCCATTCCCATCGTGCCTCAAAAAGCGGCCGTTCCAAAATGGCCTCCTTTTTAGGCGGCCTAGCTTTGACCTTATTAATCAACCTCCTTTGCCTTTCTTTGATCTTCCTTGGCCCCAGCCCTGTCCAGGCCGCCGGTCAAAAGGAAGAACTGGAAATAGGCAGGATGGTCCACGCTCAAATCGCCGCCCAAAACGTCATCCTAGACGATCCCATCGTGAACGAATACTACCGTAGAATTTGCCAAAAGATCTTTAAGGCCGCCGGAAGCCAGCCCTTTCCCTATCATTTTTACATCATAAAAAGTCATTTCTTAAACGCCTTTGCCGTCCCGGGCGGTTACATCTATCTTCACTCGGAAACTATTATTAGTTTGGAAAACGAAGGGCAAATGGCCTCGATCCTGGCCCACGAGATCGCCCACATCACCTCCCGCCACTTTGCCAGACGCTCGGAATCGGCCAAATCCCTGGGTCTTATTGGCATAATCGGCATGCTGGCCGGCGTGGCCTTGGCCGGGGCCGGTAGCGGCGGTCAAAACACGGCCGCCCTGGGCCAAGCCCTCATGATTGGCTCTACGGCGGCCAGCGTCCAGGCCATGCTGGCCAATTCCCGGGCCGACGAAACCGAGGCCGACTCCAAGGGCCGCGGCTATCTCATCAAGGCCGGCTATAACCCCAGGGACATGTACTGGGCCTTTAAGATCATGAACGAGCAAAGTTACCAGCTCAGGGGCAACGTCCCAGGTTACCTAAGCACCCACCCGGGTCTAAGCGCCCGCATGGCCTCAACCTTTGCCGATCAAGCCTCAGCCCCCCCGGCCCCCAAAGATCCGGCCTATTTGGCCATCCGCGACCGGGTCATGGCCTTAACGGCCCTGCCGACCCGGGCCACCAAACAATTCGCCAAACGTATCGCCGATGACCCCAATGACGCCGGGGCCCTGCACGGTCTGGGCCTATTGGCTTACCGCCAGCTCGATTACACCAAAGCCCAAGACTTTATGAACAAGGCCTTAAAAATCTCCCCCAATAACGGAGAATACTTAACCGACCTGGGCGGCCTTTCCCTGCAAAGAAACAAGCCCGACGAGGCCATCCGCTACTTTGAGCAGGCCCGTCAACACGGCTACCGGAACATCCAAACCTCGGTGGGCCTGGCCCGGGCCTACGAACTGGTCGGCCGCGGCAAAGAAGCTTCCAATATCTACGATCAAGTTTCCGCCGCCCTGACCGATTATTACCCAGTGGCCTTAGAAAAAGCCGGCCTGTTTTTTGGCCAAAACGGCCAACGGGCCAAGGGTCACTTCCTCCTGTCCACCTACTACGAGGCCACCGGTAAGCCCCGCGATTCCATCTTCCATTGCAAAGCCGCCCTGGAAGCCCCGGGCGGTTACAGCTATCAAAGTAAATGCGAGGCCCGGACCAGAAACCTCGAAGAGCTCATGGAACTTACCAAAAAATCCGGCATTGGTTTTAGAAATTAATTTTCCAAGCCCAAACAAAAAAAATCGCCTTGGCCCCAAAGCCAAGGCGATTTTTTTTGTCCGGTCTAGGGCTAAAAAATTGGCCCTTTACCAATGATTTTTTGAGTTATTTCTCAACAATGCTGTCCAAGATGGTTTCTATGCCCGGAGCTTCCAGATCGCCAACCAAGACGATTACGGCCACTTTTTCGGCAAACTCGTCTCCGGAAACCACCAAAATGGCGTCCTCGTCGTTAAGTTTTCCGTAAGTGACGTAGGTGTCACCGTTTTCCTGGTCCAAACGCGGGGTGGTGGCCCCGTCCAATAGGGCCGCGTAAAATTCGGCGATCATGTCGGTGGGAAAGCCCTCGTTGGAAGTTAATGACAAAAATACCGCCGAGCCCGGCTCCACGGTCGATAGGGTAATGGAGTCACTTTCTTCATCCTTGACCGCCCAGCCCTCGGGCACCTGAACGAAAAAGCCATCCAATTCCCGATACTGGGGGCTCCGGCCGCGTTTTTTGATTGGCGGCTCATCGTTTTTAGGCAAGCTGACCTTGGGCGGCAGGGAGCGGCTGGGAGCGATTTTGGAATCCTTTTTGGCCACATAAACCTGACCCTGGGCCAGTAGGGGCTTTATTTTATTTTTTTGTAAAAAGGCCACCACTTCGCTGGCGTCCTGGGCCACGTTTAAATACTTGGCCTGATCGTCATTATTGATGATCCAAGTGTTTATGCCGACCACTTCCCCATTGGTATTAACCAAAGGGCCGCCGCTATTGCCGCCAGCCACGTCGGCCGTATGAACCACGCTTTTGCACAATTCCGAGCTTAAATAAGTGCTAATGGTCCCTTCGGTGTAAACTATGGGCGATGACCTAAATTCCTCGTCTCTGTCGCGTAAGGACATGTCCAGATTTAAGATCACCCCGGGATAGCCCCAAGCCCCGACCTTATCCATCTTTTGGCTTTCCAGGTTAAAGGTGAGAGCCGGAATGACCCGCCCAAAGGGCACCTGAAATTTCAATAAAGCTAAATCCCGACCGCCAAAACCCTGGTTAATGGTCTTGTCCATGAGGTAATCAACCAGCTGGGCCTCAATCGGAGCCAATTTTTCATTGGTGATGATGATGTCGCCGCCCCGGACCATTTTCGAAAACAAGTGAGCGTTGGTGACCACATAACCCGGGGCCACCACAAAACCCGTGCCCGTAACCACATCGTAGCCTGGCCCCTCGACAATAATTAAGACCGTGGCCTCCTCGATCTTGGCGGAAATTTGCCTGGTGTCAACCTGGCTTACCTGGCCCCGGTTCTCATATCTGGCCCCACTCTCCTGAGCCAAGGCGGCTTGACTTTGGCCCAAAAGCCAGGCCCAGCTCAGCAAAAGCACCAAGCTAAATCTATATATCTTGCTTTTAAGGGACATATTAGTCACCATCAGCCAAGGCTTTGTTAAATACATAAAATCCATACATCTTTTTTTATAAAATTTGGGCTAATAAAATTATCCAACCCAAGTCACCCTTATCTTACTTAAACCACCAAGATACTTAATACCCGCAATAATTCATTCCAATTATCTAAATCATTTAAAACCCTGGTTAAAATCATTCAGACAATTAGTTCCTTTAAAAAAATTTTCAACTATTTTCTATCCTCATCCAATCTACTTTTGGCCTTTTCCAGGGCCCCCAAAGGTAATTTGAGCTCAAAAAATCCCAGGGCTTTTTTCGATTTTTCTTCTTATTTCGGTCCAAGTCTAAAAATAAAACCCGGGCCTGGTAAAAACCCTTTTGATGGCCCGATTATACCACGAAAATTTAAAAGGAAAATATAAGCGCTCGGCTAAGGGACCATTTAGTCTTAAGGATTAAAGCTTCCACCGGCCCAAGCCCCAGCCAGAGCCCAGCTTTGCCCACTCCACCGCCCCCCAGCCAAATTTTTTTCAAAAAATAGCTCTTGCCCTGGCCTGGACCAAAAAGCCCATTAAGCCAACTATTTTTCAACCACGCTTCTAAGAATGGCCTCAAGGCCAGGATCTTTCAAATACCCGTACATCAAAACCACCGAGACTTTCTCCGAGGCCCGGTCGCCCGAAACCACCAAAATGGCCTCCTGATCGTTTAGCCTTCCGTTGACGATATAGGTGTCTTTTCTCGCCCTGTCCAGGCGCGGTTTTGAGGGATTCTTTAGCTCCCTGGCGTAAGACTCGGCGATTACCTCGGTTGGCAGTCCTTGATTAAAGGCCACGCTTAGAGACACCGTTGAGCCAGGATAATTTTTCGACAAAACTATGGCGTCCCGGTCTTCCCTGGTAATGGCCCAGCCTTTGGGTACTTGAACATAAAAACTCTCCAGTTCCCTATAGCTAGTTAGCCCATCTGGCTCACCAAAATACATAGGCGGGTTGATTTCCCGAGGAAACAAATAACTGGGCGCCTTGGGGTTATAAGGCTTAAGCACCGGGGCCCTGACCAGCAGGTCTTTTTGATGACTAATATTATCTTTATTATTAAAATTACTTTTGTTATTTTGCTCAGTTTTGTTATTAAGATTAGATTTATTACTCGGCTCACTTTTTTTATCAAGATTAGATTTGATACTCGGCTCACTTTTTTTATTGCTATTGCCTTTATTATTGGGCTCAGGCTTATTATTGCTATTGGTCTTATTATTAGGCTCAGGCTTATTTTTAGGCTCAAAACCAGGCGCCAGCTTGGCCAGGTTAACTTGCTCCCCGGCCCCAGGCCTATCGGCCTCACTTTTCGGAAACACTCTGGCCAAATCGGGTTGACCATGAACTATCGTGGGACTAATATTATTTTTTCGCAAAAATTTAACGATGACTTCTGAGACCTGGGCCATACCCATGGCCGTTCCAATCAGATTTTCACCAAGGGCCCAAGTATTCATGCCCACCACTTCGCCTTTAGCGTTAACCAAAGGCCCGCCACTATTTCCTTCGTTAACTATGGCCGTATGAACGGCGATGCGGCAAAATTTAGATTCCAAAAGGGCGCTGATGGTGCCTTCGGTGTAAACCACCGGCGTGTCTTCAAATTTAAAATTTTTTAATCCAGCTTTTAAGATAAAATTGGTCAATACCAGAAGGCCAGGATAGCCCCAGGCCCCGACCCGATCCATTTTTTCCAAGTCCAGATTAAAAGACAAGGCCGGTAAGTCAACTCCTGGTGGGGCTTTAAATTTCAATAAAGCCAAATCTCGGCCGCCGCCGCCAACCCCCTTTGAAGAATCCAAGACATAGTCAATCAATTTAGCCGGGGTCGGGGGCAAAAGCTTGTTAAAAATCACGATATGGTCGTTATAGAAAGGTCCCACGGCCACATGGGCGTTGGTAACCACATAACCCGGGGCCACGATAAAACCCGAGCCCATGACACCTTGGTCCTCCCTTTTACCCAGGGAAATAACAAACACCGTGCCTTTTTCCATCTTGGAGGCGATTTGACGCGTATTGATTGGGCTTTCATTAAGCCCATGGTCAAACCGCTCAAATTTCTCTTGCCCCAGGGCCGCCCCCGGCCGCAAGCCCACAACGGCCCAGGCCAAGGTCAGGCTTGCCAAGCAAAAAATAAGCCTCAATCGATATTTTTCTTTTTTTCGAGCCATCTGGCCACCGTAAAATCTAGCCTTCAGAGAAAAATTTTACAGGCTAACTAAAATTTTGCCAAAAAATAATAGCCTAGGCCTAAAATAATTCATTACCTAGTTAACAATCATTTTCCCCCGAGATCATAACAAATATATTTTAGAAATTTTTAGAAATAAACAAAATTTGTAAAATTCCAACGGAAATTTTTAGAAAATAAAAAAATTCGTAAAATTCCAGAAGAATTTTTTGGAATTTAAAAGAAATCGTAAATTTCCAAAGGAATTTTTTAGAAAATAATAAATTCCAGAAAATTCCAGAAGAATTTTTTGGAAAATAAAAAAATTCGTAAAATTCCAGAAGAATTTTTTAGAAAACAATAATTTCCAGAAAATTCCAGAAGAATTTTTTAGAAATTTTTAGAAAATATAA
>JAITJP010000464.1 GCA_031278835.1 Deltaproteobacteria bacterium | reverse complement strand
AAGAGAAGGTGAGCCGGTAATGGGCTTAAGGCGTCCCGCATGAGTTAATTTTCCGCCAGGTTTTTAGCTTGAGCTGGGCCAATTATGGGCCGGGCCTAGGGCTAGCCCTAGTTTTGGTTTTTGATAAGCCGGGGGCCTTAGCCGGCCAGCTTAGGTAAAAGAAACTCCACCTCGGGGTGGGGCCTGGGAATGACGTGGACCGAGAGGAGCTCGCCCACCCGGCCGGCCGCGGCCGCCCCGGCGTCGGTGGCCGCCTTGACCGCCCCGACGTCGCCTCTGACCATGACGGTGACTAGGCCGCCGCCCACTTGAACTTTTCCTATCAAAGTAACGTTGGCCGCCTTGACCATGGCGTCGGCCGCTTCGATGGCCCCCACTAGGCCCTTGGTTTCGATTAAGCCCAGGGCCCGAGAATCGTTTGCCATAATATTTCGCCTCTTAGCTGAGTTTTAGGTAAAAATGATTGCCAGTTTAATTGGGACAAAAATTTGACCCAATTTTTGGTTTCTTGGTTTTTTTATTTTCTTATTAGGCCTTGGGCGGCTTAGGAACCGGGGCTTCCAGGCTTGGTAAGATAAATTCCACTTCCTGATGGGGCCTGGGAATGACGTGGACGCTTTTAAGCTCCCCAACCCGGCCGGCCGCGGCCGCTCCGGCGTCGGTGGCCGCCTTAACCGCCCCGACGTCGCCCCTGACCATGACGGTCACCAGGCCGCCGCCCACCAAGACCTTACCAATCAAGGTCACGTTGGCCGCCTTGACCATGGCGTCGGCGGCCTCGATGGCCCCGACCAGACCCTTGGTCTCGATTAAGCCCAGGGCTTGTTGATTGCTTGTGGCCATTTTAACGGTCCTCCTTACTTTAAGCCATCGATATGGGATCGAAGCTTTTATGTTTTTAAAAAAAATTTAAGGACTCAAGGGGAGGGCCTTGGGAAAAATTTTTTCTAGGATCCCGATTGAGTTTATTATAACCCAAAAGGCCGGGCCTTTGGGCGATTAGACTTGGCTTAAACGTTCCATGACCCGTCTGACCAATTCGTCAAAGGCTGGGTCAGATTGTTCGGTAGTCATCCGCGGGCTAGAAGGATCCGCCTCGGCCGGGCTGGGCCGCAAATCCTCTAGTTCTTTG
Organism: Deltaproteobacteria bacterium; assembly: GCA_031278835.1. Taxonomy (GTDB): domain Bacteria; phylum Desulfobacterota; class Desulfarculia; order Adiutricales; family Adiutricaceae; genus JAIRNQ01. The sequence continues at coordinate 11,356 of JAITJP010000464.1, read as the reverse complement.
AGCCCGTAAGCCACCCGGCGAATGTTTATTAAGTTTAAGGGCCCGACGTTGTCCGAGGTGGAGTTGTGACCAATGGCCCCGCAGCCCAGGGTCAGGGAGGGGGGCAGGGCCGAGGCCGCCCCGATGGCCGCCAGGGCGGCCGGGGCGTTAACTATCAGGCGAGAGACTGGTTTTTTTAGACCAAACTCGCGGATAACGGCTTGGTTTTTAGAGTGAATGGTCATGGTGTGGCCGGCCCCCTCAACCGAGAGGATCTCAATACACTTAAGGCAGGCCTTTTCCCAATTGTCCTCCACGTAAAAACCCAAAACCGGCATGAGTTTTTCCCTTGAATAGGGGTACTTTTGGCCGACCCGGGTCTCTTGACCCAAAAGAATTCTGGTGCCCGGGGGAATGGTCACCCCGGCCATCTGGGCGATGCGCTCGGCCGTACGGCCGACCAGCTGGGGATTCATGGTGCCGGCCGGGCCCATTAAGATCTTTTCCACCCGCTCGGAATCGCCGGGCGGTAAAAAATAGCCGCCTTGACGGCCTATTTCTTCCATGACCAATTTGCGGATACTGGTCTCGGTCACGATGGACTGCTCGGAAGCGCAGATGGTGCCGTTGTCAAAGGTCTTGGAGTCAAAAATTCTTTTCACGGCCAGGGCGATGTCGGCGCTTTTTTCAATGTAGGCTGGCCCGTTACCCGGGCCCACGCCAATGGCCGGGGTCCCGGAGCTGTAAGCGGCCTGGACCATGGCCTTACCGCCGGTGGCCAAAATCAGGTTCATCTTGGGGTGGCGCATTAAGGTGTCCGTGCCTTCCTTGGTGGGCATGCTTAGGACGCTCACCAGATCGGCCGGGAGTTTTTGATCCTCCAAGGCTTTTCTGATAATGGCCACGGTCTCCAGGATGCATTTTTTGGCCGAGGGGTGCGGGGAAAAGATCACGGCGCAGCCGGCCTTAAGGGCAATCAGGGCCTTAAAAATGGTAGTCGAGGTGGGGTTGGTTGAGGGAATCAAGGCCGTGACCAAACCCACCGGCACCCCGACTTCAAAGATCCTTTGACCGGGATCCTCTCCAATAATGCCCACGGTCTTTAAATCTTTGATGTATTTGTAAACCTCTCTGGAGGCAAAGAGATTTTTTATGACCTTGTCTGGCCAGCGTCCAAAACCAGTCTCTTCGTTAGCCAATCGGGCCAAGCGTTCGGCCTGGGCCTCGGTAGCCAAACTCACGGCCGTGACGGCCCGGTTAACGGCCGCTTGGTCCAAAGTGGCGAAATAGTCCTGAGCCGCGGCGGCCAGCTCGACCAGATTTCTGGCCTCCTGGATGGAGATCAGATCCCTATCTTTGACTTCCACTGCCATAAATAAACCATTGTTTTTTCCCGCCCCAAGGCCCAGGGCCCCTAGGCGGCAGAAGCGTTTTTAGCCTAAAAAACCTGCCCAGGGGGAGGTTTTTTTAGGGGCCTTTTAGTAGGCCGTGGGGTTATCGGCCACGAACTGGACGGCCGCGCCAAAGGCCTCGCAAGCGGCCTTGCAAGCCGACTGACTGCCGGTTAGTAAGCCCCCGCCGAAGTTGGTTTCCGTGGGCGGGCCATAGAAAACGGCCAGCTTAACGTCGGCGGCCTTGATGGCCATATCCAAGGCGTAAACGGCTTCCAGAGGCGGGGCGATTAGGTAGGACAGGGAATCGCCTTCCTTGACCCCGGCTATTTTGGATAAATAGCTGCCCGATCTGGAGATGGTCTGGGCGTAGTAAATGATGGTGTCGTCTTGGTTGGCCGAAATAAACCAAGCTTCCTCGTCGATGAAGGCTTTTAAGGCGTTTAGGCCCGATCTGACCTCGGCCGGGTTGGGTCCGGCCAGGATGCCCAGTATTTCTCCGGCCAGCTTGGTATTGGCGTTGGCCGCCCCGCCGTAAAAGCTCTTGGCGTAGACCACTTCAACGTCGGCCATTTTGGTGGCCTCGTCCAGGGCCGTGTAAGTCACGTCATCGCAATCGGTGGTGACCAGCCCCAAGCTCTTAAAACCGGGCTTGAGGTTTAGATCTTTAACCAGATCGGGGCTGACGTTGGGAATTATTTTGGCGGCCAGGATATGGGTTTTTAAGGGATCGTTTTTTGCCATTTTTATAGGCCTCATTTAAGGATTTCAGGGTTGGCTTTTTTTCCCAGGAACCAAAAACTTTTGGCCCCTAAAAAAACTAAAATCAATTTTAAGTTTTAGCCCTGGGCTAAAACTTTAGGCTAGAGCTTTAAATCTAGGCCACTGGCCTTTTTTTCCAACATCAGCTTGACTAGGTCGGCGATGTAGCTGCCGGCCTCCACGGCCGGGGTGCCGCCCCGGTGGATATTGGAGATGACCGTTCTCTTGGCCTCGGGGATATTGGGGTAAGCCTTGTAGCAAATATAGGCCGACATGCTCTCGCTGGTGACCAAGCCCGGCCTTTCGCCAATTAGGCAAACCACCACCTCAGCCCCGGTGATCTCGCTAACGGCGTCCTCGGAACCCACCCGGCCGTATTTGACAAAAAAGGGCACCGACAGGGGGATGCCAAAGGCCTTTAGCCCAGCGGTCATGGCCTTGAGGGTGTCGATGGCGTTAACGGTGACGGCTTTAGTCGATAGTCCGTCGGCCACGAAAACCACCACTTGGTTATTGGAGCCCACCAGGGCTTTTATTTTAGCGGCTTCCTCTGGTCCAAAACGCCGGCCCAGATCGGGTCTGGTCAAAAACATGTCCTTGGTTTCGCAGACCGTTTGAAACTTGGGCAAATTATGCTCAGCCATCCACTCCTCGGGCACGTCGGTAAAAACGGCGTCCATGGCCACGGCGTGATCGGCCCTAAACCTAAGCAGGGTGTGGGTCAGATACCTATGTCCGGCCCGGCCCACGCCAATCCTGGCCGGGGTGATCTTTTTTATGGCCTTAAGGGCTTCCAAATTGTGGGGATTGGGCACGTCGATGCGTTCGCTCAAATCTTCCTCGAGGATGTCCGGCAAGATGGCCCCTTCATCCGGAGCGGCTGGGCGGCTCGAAGGCCCCGGGGTTACCGGGGTCCCCGGGGTCACCTGGGCCAGCGGAGCTTCTTGGCCTTGCTCGGCCAAGTCCTTAAGGATTTTAGCCACGTATTGCTTGATTTCGTTTTCGGAAATCATGTTAACTCCCTTGTATTTCCAGTCAGGCTTGAATTTTTTTGGGTGGCTTCGATTTAATAAAAAATCGAAGCGTCGCCGGCCTTGGCGGTCAGACGACCTTTTTCGTCCATTAGCTCCATTTTTTTCATCCACTCAAAAAATTCCGGGGCCGGGGTGCGGCCCAGGACCTCTCTCATGGTGGCGTCGTCATGGTAACTGGTATCCAGATAAGCCAGCATGACGTCATCGCCCACCGGCAGGCCCATGTAATAATTGGCCCCGGCCATGGCCGCCAGCAGGGTGGCCATTTCCTGGTCATCCTGATTGATCTTGGTGTGATTGGTGTAGCAGGGGGCCATGCCCATGGGAATACCCAGGAGCTTACCCATGAAGTGGTCCTCCAAGGTGGCCCTGATTATCTGGCGCCCGTCGTAGTGGGTTTCCGGTCCAATGAAGCCCGAGACGTTATTTAACATAAAGGGCTTAAAGCGCCGGGCCAAGCCGTAACAGCGGGCCTCCAAGGTGACCATGTCCACGCCCTCATCGGCGTCAATGGATTGCTCCGAACCCTGACCGGTTTCAAAGTAAAGTAAGTTGGGCCCCGGGGCTTGGCCCAGCTGGTGAATACAATCGTAGGCTTCTTCCAAGATCTTGGCCGTGACCCCAAAGCCGTCATTGGCCAGCTGGGTGCCGGCCAGGCTTTGAAAGAGAGCGCAGCAGCGGGCCCCTTTTTCCACGGCCCCCATTTGAGTGGTCACGTGAGCCAAAACGCAGTTCTGGGTGGGGATTTGCCATTTTTCCATGAAATCATACAACAGATTCATGATGGCTAGGGTGTTGTCTATGGTGTCCTCGACCGGGTTGACCCCCAAGATGGCGTCGCCCGAGCCGTAAGAAAGTCCTTCGCACAGGGAGGCCTTGATGCCCTCCAGATCGTCGGCCGGGTGATTGGGCTGATTTCTAAAGGACAGGGTGCCGGGAAGGCCAATGGTGGTATTGCAAGTCGAGGGCACCACGATTTTTGAAGCGGCGCTGACTAGATCCATGGTGGTCATGAGTTTGGCCACGGCCGCGGCCGCCTCGGCCTCAATACCCCGGGAAAGGCGAATAATGTCTTCACCCGAGGTCTCGTGGGAAAGCAGCCAGTTTCTTAGCTCGCCAATGGTCCACTTCTTGATCCTAGAGTAAATGCCCAAACTCAAATCTTCTTTTAAAACCCTACTGACCTCGTCCTTTTCCGGGGGCAAGACCGGGTTTTCGTAGATGTCTTCCAAGGTCAGGTTGGAAATGACAATCTTGGCCGCGGTGCGCTCGGTGACCGTCCGGGCGGCTCGGCCCAACAATACGTCCCCGGACTTCTCGTCATTGGCTCTGGCCAGAACGTCGGTCAGATGGTTAAAGGCAAAGACCTGACCGGCCAACTTGGTCTTTAATATCACGATTACCTCCGCCAAGGCTGGTCTCCAAATTATGACTAGCCTTAATAGGTTATGCTAACTAAGCTCAAAAGCTGGCCCCTAGCCAAAAATGGCCAAATTTAGCCCCAAAAAAAGCTAAAAAGCAAGGCCTAAAATCCAAAAGCCAAATTCATCCATAGCGTAAACATCCAGATGAATTTTTTTGAAGACAAGTCTCCCGGCCAGCTAAATTCCCAAAACCAAAAGCCCCGGGGCTTTTTTAGTTTTGTTTCAAATAAAAAAATTACTTGATTATTGATCGGCTATGCTCAAGCCAAGCCCTTAGTTCCGAAAGGCCCTGGCCAGTAATGGGCGAGACCTGGAAGGTTTCCTCGACCCCGGCATTTTTTAACGAGAGTTCGGCCTTTTTGATGGAAGCCTGGTCCGAGACATCGATCTTGGTGACCACGCCAATGACCTTGGCCTTAAGGGCTTTGGCGATCTTGGAGGGCAGCCAGATGGGCTGCTGCCCGTTCATGACCATCAAAACGGCGTAGGCCCTAGATGAGTTTAAAATCAAAGCGTTGTAAAACCTGGGGATGGCCATCATCTCCCCGGGCGTGTCTATGCTTTGGCTTTGGTTGTAAACCAGGGCCTCGGTTTTTCTAACTTCCTTGGGCCCCAAACCCAGGGCGGCCAAAAGGGTACTTTTGCCGGCCGAAACCGGGCCTATGACCATGAGAGGCTTATTGGCCAAGGCCTTATCAACCATGGCCTTATCAACCAAGGCCTTATCGGCCGGGGCTTTAACCTCTGAGGGCCGCTCTGATTTGGTCTGTCCGGGCGCCATAAAACTTAGGTCCTGGTGACCGGGGCCGGTTCAAAGCCCAAAACCTCGGTCAAAGCCCGCAAGGCCCCCCTAAGGGCGCTCTCGACTGAGGCCACGTCGCCGGTAAAGACCAAACAGCCGGTAAAGCGATCGACAAACTCCAGTTTGACGTTTCCGGTCTTGTCGGCGGCGTCGGCGGCGATGATGGCCCCTTCGCCCGGGGTGATGGTCATAAGGCCAATGGCCCCGCTGTCGGCCACGCCGATCTGTTGGCACAAATCAAGACTGGGGTGAGCGATGACGTGAGCCAAGGTGGCCTGCTTACCGGGAACGTACTCGTGAATTTGCCTAAGCTTTTCGGTCATCAAAGTTTCTTTACTCAAAATATCGTTTAGGGCTAATTTTCTATTTGACCATTGGGACGATTGGGACGATTGGTTTAGGTGATTTTAAAGCCAGGCCAATAGGGCGGCTTTTTATTTGGGCCCCTGACCCGGGGATTTTTTCGCCTCCAGATCGGCTCGGGCTGGGGCGAAGGGAAATTTGGCAAAATGTCAGCTTTTTTAAGCTTAACTTATTTCGCTAAATTTGGCAAATCCAATTGAGTCCTTAGTCAAATCGCAATGATATAAGGCTTTTAGGTAAATTTTGGCTATTTTTGAGCCCCCAGAAGCCTAGGCTAGAAATCTACTTTTTTGGCCTAAAAATCAGAGCCAAGTCCTTGAAATCATGAGCCTTTTCCATAAATAAAGGCCCGGGCTGGGAAAGGGTTAAAATTTTTTGACTTTGGGAAAATTTTTACCGGATGGGCCTATTACGGCGCGGCGGCTTGGTCGCCCAAGGCCCTTGGGTCCAAGGGCCTTTTGGCTTAGCCTTAGGGAAGATTTTAAGACAAAAATTTTTTTGTGTCAAAAATTTCTTGTGCTTTTTTTCAGGCCCAGGCTTTATTTTTAGCCCAAAAAGTGAGAAAATAAGCCGTGACTTTGCTAAGCCTGGCCAGTGTTTCCGCCTTAAAAGCCAGCTTAGCTTAAATATGTTTGATTTTTATGACAAAATCAGTGGTCAAAAAAAATTTATATTTTTTGCTTGACTTGGCTGGGCTCAGAGAGTAAACTTTAAGCAAATCTAAAATAGTGGTTTTTCGGTAAAATCAAAAGTCGTATAGATGAATCGAATATAGATAACTCCAGGCCGCTCTTAAAATTGACCCAAGAAGCTAAGTCAGCTCAAAGCCGGTCCTCAGGCCCTTCCGGCCCCCCAGGTCTTTGGTCCCCTAAAAGATTGGCCCCTAAATTTTAAAAAAATTTATTCGACTTAATTACCGCGCGGTTGATGGTTTGGCTCGTTTAGCCCGATTAGGGCCTAAATAAGCCAAAAAAATTTTGGTCCAAATCAAGTCATCTAGTTAACTTGTGTCTAAAAACCCTGACTTAGGCTGGATTAAGGGCCGGGGAGCCACTCGAAAAGCCTTTAATGGTAAGGCTTTTGCTACTCGGGCTTAAAAAATTCCAAAAAGTTTTTCGGCCCAGGGGCTTTCCCTGATAGCCAACCAAGATTGAATTTGGCGGCTTTTCCCGAGGCCCCCGGGGCCCCCGGGGCCCCCTAAGGCCCTGGACTTTTTAAAAAAAACGATACGTTTTAAGCCTTTCTGGCCAAGCTGGCTAACCCTCAGGCCGGGCTTAAAAAAACGCTTCGTTTTGACTGGCCGGCCCTTTGGCCCTTTCGGGCCAAGGCGGCCGGGTGGCCGCAAAAAATAAGTTTCACGACAATGGTAAGTCTAAAAAACAAAGGTAGTTTGAAGAAATCGAGAGAAGAAATGAGCCGTTAAGCGTAATTAAAACCATGGTCAGGCTTGGGGCCTTATTGGGAGGTCGATCTGGCCAATTTCCCCTTCGAGCGCGAAGGAATTTTTGGGTGAAAAAATATGAAGAGAGCCGTGCAAACAGGGATGCTATTGCAGAAAGGCTGTGGCTTGACCCTTTTGACGCCGGACGAGGTCAAGGAGACGCATTACGCCGGGCTGGAGATTTTGGCAAACACGGGCGTGTTTGTCGATTCAGAGGAGGCTTTGGAAATCTTTCATTCCATTGGCTGCGTGGTCGACAAAGCCATTAAAAGGGTGCGTATACCGGCTCACCTCGTGGAGGCGGCCTTAGAAAGCGCCCCGTCGCAATTTATCGTCCGGGGCCGGGATCCCGAAAGGGCCCTTAGAATTGGCGGAAAAAGGGTCAGTTTTACTCCTTTTGGCGAGGGCGTCCGGGTCAACGATCCCTACACCGGAGAGCAAAGAGATTCAACCAAGAAAGATTTGGCGGCCATTACCCGTCTTTCGGACTGGATAGAAGAATTTGACATCATTCATCGGGCCGTGGCCTCCCAGGACGTCCACCCGGAATCCTATCCCCTGCATAACTTTGAGGCCATGATCCACAACACCACCAAGCCCATTTCCTTGGGCGGCGGCAACGGTTTTCTGGTGGACAAGATGATCCAGTTGGCCGCCATGGTTAGAGGCGATAAGGATTCCCTGAGTTTGGAGCCCTTGATGGTCATCAGCACTTGCCCGGTCAGCCCCTTAAGGCTGGTTAGCGAGTGTTGCGAAATCGCCATCCACGGGGCCCGGCACCGCATCCCGGTGCGCTTTACCACCATGGCTTTGTCGGGCAGCACCAGCCCCATCACCATGGTTGGCACCATGGCCGTGCAAAACGCCGAGTTTATGGCCTGCGCCACCTTGAGTCAGGCCGTCAGCAAAGGGGCCCCCATCTTTAGGAGCGGCACCTCCACCCAGCTGGACATGAAAAAAGGCGACGCCTCGGTGGGCTCGCCGGAGATGGCCATGATGGCGGCCATGAACGCCCAGATCGCCCAGTTCCATGGGGTGCCCTCCTGGACCGGCGGCACCTAGACTGACAGTAAGATCCCCGGCGGCGCTCAGGCCGGCCACGAAAAAACACTCACGGCGCTTTTGGCGGGCTTGGCAGGGTCCAACGTCATCTACGGAGCGGGCATGCTTGAGTGTGGAATGACGGTCGATTACGGGCAGCTGCTTTTGGATTCCGACATGCTTCAGATGGTTTTGTTCCTTCTTCGAGGAGAGGAAGTGACCGAAGAGAATCTGGATTTGGAGGAGATTCACGAGATCGGGCCCCATGGCAATTACATGATGAGTAAGCTCACCCGTAAGTTCATGAGAGCCCAGAGTCGGCCCAAATTTTTTGACCGGATGAACATGGAGGCTTGGAAAAAACTGGGCAGCCCCGATTCCTATCAGGTGGCCCTAAACAAAGCCAAGGATCTCTTGGTTAACCATAAAGTCGAGCCCTTAAGCGACTCGGTGGCCGACGAGGTTAGGCGGTTCATCGTTGAGGCCGAAAAGGAATTAGGCGTTCCCATCAAGACCCCGGACTATGATCCGACCAAAGGTAGCCTGGCTCCCTAAGCCCGGCTGGCCAGCCCTTTCTTGGCCAGATCTCGGGGTCAAGAAAGGGGGTCAATCCAACGCCCCAAACCGATCAGTCCCGGGAAGGATCGGCCCAAGGCTAGTATATAGGCGATAAATCGACCCCTAAACCTTTCCCGCTACGTTCCGGACGAGCTTCCTCCGTCGAAATTTCGGCTCCGGCAGATGGACTCGGTAGCGGCCAATTAGCCGCCGGCCCCAAGCCGGCGGCTAATCAAAAGGGCCAAAAAAAATAAAAATATCCAAAGGACCGGCTTTTGCCCTATGCCTCTCAAATACGCCATTTTTGATTTTGACATGACCTTGGTTGATTCCATCAAACCCCTAATGACCAGCGCCAATTTGTTGGCCCATGAGTTTGGCCTGGCCCAGGTCACTTACCAGCAAGTTTATTTGGCCGAGATCTCGGTGCCCAATTGCACTTTTGAAAAACTCTGGACCCAGCTCTGGGGTCACTATGAGCCGGCTTGGTATCAGGCTTACGCCGACCATTTGACCGAACCGGAATACCAAGCCATGGAACTCTTTGAAGGCGGCCGGGAGACCTTGGAGGCCTTAAATAAAGGCGGGGTCATCATGGGCCTGGCCTCAAACCGCGACACCCCGGACAAGCCCTTACGGACCTTAGGTATCTTGGATTATTTTAAGGCCATCGTTGGCCAACTGGACGTCAAAAACGTTAAACCGGCCCCGGACATGATCCTTAAGGCCATGGAACTTTTGGGGGCCCGGCCCGAACAAACTCTCTACGTCTGCGATTCCAAAGGCGATCTAGTGGCTTCCCAGGCGGCCGGGGTTAAGGCCATGGCCATGACCACCGGCGGGCACTCCAAGGAAGAATTGTTGGCCCTGGGCGCCTTTAAGACCGGCGATAAGTTAACCGAGGTCCTGTCGCTTTTTGGCCAGTAAGCGCCTTTTGAGCCGGGGCTAGCCCCGACTCAAAAGGCCTTTACTCGGCTTAAATTTTTTAACTTTAAATAGCTTTAGATAAATTTATTCTTTAAAACAAATTTTAAAATAAATAACAAAATAGTTCCTAGTATAATTGTATCTTAAGGGGAAAATTTTACTTTGTTTGGTTTTTTATTGGTTAAGTCATTGATAATATTATTTAATTATATCCAACCGTTTTTAATCCAAACAATTTTAAGCCCGATTGGGGGCCCCTTATCCTAGTTTTTTTTTAATCCTCCCTTGGAGGCCAGTTAACGTCCAAAGGTTTGGCGTTTATTTGGTTAACTTATCAGCCATCAAGTTGATGGCGAAATCTCTATTCCTGGCATTATGCCTAAGGAGCTTATCGTTATGGCCAAGAAGATGGACACCTCAAAGATGCTTGAGTTTAAGGCCCCTGACGCGGCCTCAGCCAACGAGCGCTATATCGGAGCCGCTTCTCTCTACAAATTGGCTAAGAACAATTATGAGGAAAGCGACGGCGCCTTCATTCGGGCGCAAATCAAAGAGGTGGTCGAAAACAATTACGATCTGGGCGAGGTCCTGGAGGTCTACGAGATCTTTGGCGGTTACGTCAATCGCAGCTTTGGGGTCACCGTCACTAAAGACGGCAAACTCGAGGATTACTTCGTTCGCAAGTACAAGGCCAAGTTCAATACCGAGGCCAATCCCGACGACATCCTCTACGAACACAACCTGATTAACTATTGCCTCAACAACGGCCTTAAAGAAGCGGCCAAGGTCTACCTTTCCAAAAACGGCACGACCATGGTCAGTCTCGTCGATAAAGACGAAACCGGTAAGGATCTTAAACGTTACTTTGCCGTCTACGACTATCTGGAAGGCGAAGACAAGTGGACCTGGGTCAACAATGAAAACAGCCCCCAGGAGTTTAGGAACATCGGCGCCCTGCAAGCCCGTTTCCATCTCTACGGTCAGGGTTTTGATCCCGGGAAACTGACCAAGGCCGAACCCAAGATCCAGTTTCTCCTGCCTTCCTTCGTTGACCTTTTTTCTAAACTGGCTTCCAGGAATCTGCCCGATTCCATTTTTCACGCTTTCTTTAACTCGAAGCTCCCCAAGATCATCGAGACCATAAAGAAAAACCAGATCCCGGATGAGGCTTTCGCCAAAATGCCGGAGGCCCCCATCCACGCTGATCTCCACGCCGGCAACGTCAAGTGGGTTGGCGAAAACTGCACCGGCATCTTTGACTTTGACTGGTCAAAGATCGAGGTCAGACTCTTTGACATCGCCTTTGCCTTGATTTACTGCTGTTCTTCCTGGCGTCCGGAAACGGACGGGCACTTGCGGCTTGACGACTGCCAGTGCTTCCTGGAAGGCTACAATAATCAGCTAAAACAGCTCAAAGGCCTGGAACCCTTAAACGAAACCGAGAAGAAGTACTTCCCGGAGATGATGGCCGCTGGTTGTCAGTACCTGATCAACTGGTGCACCAACCTTTACTTTTACGAGGACCCTGAGTTGGTTAACGACTATGAGGCTCTCTATTATCTGCTCCACATCACCAGGCTCATGGATTGGATTGAGGCTCACAAGCCCGATCTGGCCAAAGTGATCCAGAGCGT
>JAITJP010000372.1 GCA_031278835.1 Deltaproteobacteria bacterium | reverse complement strand
CTTTAAAACAAGCCCGATAAGGACAACCGGGATCTCCAAGAAAAAAATATTCGACTAGGAGTTTGTAGGTTTTATTGGTTTAGTAGGATTAGTTGGTTTTATAATGTTTGTTATTTTTATTAGTTATAATGGCCTTGATAGTTTTGTTTGATTTATTGACTTTATTAGTTTAATAAGCTTTGTTAGTTTTGTTAGATTATATTAAGCCGGCAAATTTGGCCCTGAATAATTCTTTCCTGTCGGCCTGTGATTTGTACCGACTGACAATTTTGGCCCTCCTGGATTTTACCCTAAAAAGTATGGCCATGACCAAGGGCCCAGATTGCTTTAAAACAAGCCCGATAAGGACAACCGGGATCTCCAAGAAAAAAATATTCGACTAGGAGTTTGTAGGTTTTATTGGTTTAGTAGGATTAGTTGGTTTTATATTGTTTGTTATTTTTGTTAGTTATAATGACCTTGATAGTTTTTATTGATTTATTGACTTTATTAGTTTTGTTAGATTTTATTAAGCCGACAAATTTAGCCCTGAATAATTCTTTCCTGTTGGCCTGGGATTTGTTCTGAGTGTTAATTTTTGGCCCCTCTGGAATTTTTCAGGCCATTAATTTTGCCCTCTGGAGCTTTAAGCTTTAGGCTCGGGTCAAAAATGGCCTAGCTCTTGGCCTTAAAGCGATTTTTTAGCTCAATTCAAGGTCTCGTCCAAAGCGGAGACTTGAAGTTAAAAATTGACGGTTTTTTTTTCGTTTGGCCCAATATTGAGGCAAAAGGGCCAGTGTCTGAATCTAAATTCTTTTCAGTAGATTCATGATTTTTTGGGTAAATCAGGCCTGGCTTTTTCAGTTTTTTTTCGATAAAGGGGAGTGATTTTTTACCCAATCACCGCTTATGAGAGTGGGGTTTGGTGGGATTTTGGAAGGCCGGACTGTTTCAAGGGCTAGGGCAGGGGCCCGGAGGGGCTTTTGGCCAAGGCCAGTTGGGCATTTTTTGGGGGCCCCTTTGGCCGGCTAAAAAGGGGGGGGATTTTTTGGCTTGAGCTTATCTGGACATGGCTCTTTTCATGGCCGCGGTTAATTCTTCCAGTTGAGTTTTTCGGGCCAAAAAAAGCTCCCACTCGGGGCCGTTCATCAAAACTCCCAAGCCCAGTTCGTTTATGGTCTGGCCCCGGCGGGCGCTTTCGCCCAAAGGCAGGGAAATTTTGGCCGAGATGTAGTTTAAGCGGCGCAGGGGAATACCCAGGTTGGCTGAGAAAGTGTTGAAATTTAGACGCTCGGAGCCATAAAGGATGTAATTGTACATGGCCACGAAGATTTCAAAATCCGCCTCGGTCAGGGGGGCTTCGGTAATCATTACTTCGGGGGTCAAAGCGGCCGCCGACAATTGCTCGGGAGTTGGCTCATCAAAAGCCATGGGCTCGGGGCTTGGCTCGGCCTGGGCCGGGGCCGGGCCGGGGGAGGGGGACAGGGCCGATGGGCTCTCGGCCGGGGAGGGGGACAGAGCCGATGGTTCAAGGGCGCTCTGGTCTTGGGCCAAAATTTGGTCGGTCAGAAAAAAAGACATGACCAGGGCCATCAAAGCCAAGGTCAGAAATTTTTGGAACAAAAATGGGTTGGTTTTGTGGCTTAGGGCTGGGCCTTTGGTCATGGGAACTCCCCCGGGAAGGGTTTTTGGTTTGACTAGAATACACCGGCCTTTGCTTAAAGGTCAAGACCATAGGCTTGGCCGGGGGGCGGAAAATTTTGGGGCCAAAAAAAAGCCGGCGGCTTTTGAAGGCGCCGGCTTGGTTAGGGCTGGGGATTTTAGAGAATCAATTCCGAGTCGTCCTCGACACGATTGACCCCTTTGATGATATCCATGAGCTGATTGGCCGTTTCGTAAAGGTGGGTGGCGTAGCCATTTAACTCACCGCTACCTGATTTGGTGTCGCGGACCACGTCTTTGTTGTTATTGACCAGGGTCTGCAAGCCCTCCACGTAACCGTAGATGGCGTCGGCGTAACTGGTTTGTTCTTCGGTGGCCTCGTTGACCGTGGTGACCATGCTCTCGGCTTCATTGAAGATCTTTTCGATGCCCTTAAAACTTTTGGAGAGATTTTCGGCGGCGTCTTGGCCTTCGCTGGTGCGCCTAAAGGATTCTTCCAAGATGGTGGAAGTTTTTTGGGCCGATTCCTTGGTGGCCGTGGCCAGGTTTCTGACCTCCTCGGCCACCACGGCAAAGCCCTGTCCGGCCTCGCCGGCCCGGGAGGCCTCAACCGAGGCGTTTAGGGCTAAGAGGTTGGTTTGGAAGGCGATGGTCTCGATGTCGCTTAGGATCTTGGCCACCTCCGAGGAGGCCCGGGAAATACCGTCCATGGCTTTTTTCATGTCAATGACCGTCTCCGAGCCAGAGGTGACCTGATGGGCGGCCCGGTTCATGGCCTCGCCGCAGGTTTTGGTCGTGCCCACGGTTTGGTGCAGTTTGGCGCTGATTTTGGTCACGGCCGAGGAAGTTTGCACCATGGTGTCTTGCTGGGTCCGGCCGTCGTTTTCCAGCAGATCCGATAAACTCGACAAACGGTCCGACATCCTAAAAACTTCCCGGGCCTGGGTAAAGAGTCTTTCCCCGGCCAGTTTTAAGGTTGAAGTTACCTTGACCACGAAAACGGTAATGAAAGACAGGACCAAAAGCAGGATTATGACCGAGGAGGTGCCCACCAGGCCAATGCGGCGCATGGATCTGGCTTGATCGGCGGCCAGTTCTTTGCCCATTTGTTGGGCCAGGGCCGTTTCCTTGTGGATCTCCTTCATTGGGGTAAAAAGGGCGAAACCAAAGAGGTTTTTTAGGTTAACCGCCTGGACCAGATAGCCCTCGCCGTTTATTGAAACGTTTAGGGACTTTAGCTCGCCGTCCTTTAGGCTACCGTAAAGGGCTTCTATTTGTTTGCCTTCATTAAATTCGTTTATGTTTTTGGTCAAAACCATGGGCTGGGAGTGATTTTCCGGGTCAAAGCCATCAGTGGGCTCGTAGTGGTCAAGGCCCGACTGGGCCACCACTTCATTGTAAGGTAAGCTAAAAATCAAGACTTTGTTCCCAGGCACTGTGGTGGCCAGGTTTTGGGCGATTTGACTTAGCCCGTGCAGGGATAGGTCGATAAAGGCCACCCCGGCCACCCCGTTTTCGTCGCTAATGGGAACCGTGGCCGTCATGACCGGGACCTTGGCGAATTGATCGATATAGGTCTTGGTCCAAGTAACTTTAACCGGCAAGGGTTTGGAGCGGTCGTGATCCTTGGGAACGCTGGTGGTGTAATAGTTTTCGTCAAGCTCCAAGGCGATAACCATGTCTTGCTGAGCCGTTGAGGGATCTTCAATGCCGGACACCTCGGGGATGATGGTATACTCGACTTGATTGTCTCGCAAATAAATATAGGGAAACATGACCGGGGTCCAGGCAGAAAACTGGCCCTTCTCAAAGCTGGCCCCAAAGCCGTTGACTTCCGGGGGTTCCGTAGCCATGACGTTTCGGCTAAAAGTTTCTATTTGTTTGAGGGCCACCTCGTTGGCTTCTTTGGAGACCTTGGCTAAATTGTGCTGGCCCAGGTAGAAGTAAGCCCCGTAAAGGGCTTCACGCTCAACGTTGGTCAGTAAAACCTGCAGACCGGTCAGCTCACTTAAAAGCGTGGTGCTGGCCCGTTCTTCTTCTGAATTTTTAATTAAATCGGCAAGTCTTTCCACGCTTTGGCTGGATTTTTTGCCTATCTCCTCGCCCATGCTTCCGGCCATGAATAAACTCACCCCGAAATTGATCAGGGCCGCCAAAGTTAGAATGGCCAGCATCAAAAGAATCTTCGTTCTAAAACCCATGTTGTGACTCCGCTTTGGTTTTTAGAAATGGCCCGGGCCAAAAAACGGCCCGGCCCAAGCCCCTAGCTTATTTTGGTGACCCAAAAAAGCCCGGTGACTTAAAATATGTTTAGGAAATAAGCTTGACAAAAAAACCTTCGGTCCAAACTTACAAATGGAATTTAATTGTTTAAATGAGTTTTTTTATTTGACCAAAATCAACCAGTCAAAATGGACCAGGCCCTGGCTTGGCCCGAAGGCCCTGGGCTCAAGGACTAGCCGCTCTCGAAGGCGACTAAGATATTTTTAGAGTAATTACAGCTACTTAAAAGGTAAAAGACTGATTGGTAAACCTACTTATGAAGGGGGGGAGGGATTAATTAGCAAGTTTCTGATTTATGTTACCAAAAAAGAAGAACCTTTTCCAGAAAAAAACATAGTTTTAATAAAACTCACGATATCAAACCAGCTTGTCCGCTTATCAAAGCCCTTTTCCCCATAAAAAGCCGCTCCAAACCGGCCCCTTGGCCATTTAACGCGGCCGGTTCCCTAAGAAGTTTAATCCCTTCCAGGCGTTTTTTGAGGGGGCCGAGGGGAATTTTTTTTTGGGGGCCGGGTCGGGAAGACTGAGGGGAGATTTTTTTTTGTTTTTTTTTGGGGGGCCGGGCCGGCGCCCCTGGGTCCGCGACGAGCGTTTGTTAGGGGGCCCTGGGGAAATTTAACAAAAAGAGCTTATTTTTTTAATAAAAGTTTTAAGGGTTTGATTTTAGGGTTTTGATTATCAATATTATACGATATTTATCGATTAGGTCTTGGGGATATTTCATGGGCCAATCAATTTTTAGGTATTTTTTACCTATAAATAAGATTATATTATTATAAAAAACACGTATAAGACATGCATAGATTTTAAACAGTTTAACCCAGAATCCAGGAAAATGGGCTTGACATAAAAAATGCGCTGGGTTATAGTTGAAAAGGTATTTAAAGTCCCAGGTGGGGACTTGTATTTGAGGAGAATTCATCCCCACAGGGGAGGCCGGCTCCAAGGCGAGTTCGGTTTATAGGAGGTACATTGACCCACGATGATTTGATTAAACTGGAAGGCCGAGTTACCAAAACTCTTGGCGACGGCCATATGGAGGTTGAAACTTCCGAGGGCGTAAAAATCAGAGCCATGCTCTCGGGCAGACTCAAGAGATTTAAAATCCGCGTCTTAATGGGCGATCGGGTTGAGGTGGCCGTTTCCCCATATGATCCCACCCATGGGCTGATCACCTATCGCCTGAAATAGCCTTATTGACGACCCAGGCTGGCCCAAAACGGCCCCCCCTTTTGAGCTTGGAGGGCCCTGGGCTAGGCCCAGCCCAGGGCGCTGGCCCATTGGGCTGAGATTGGTCGTCTCCGGTTTTTTAAGAGCTTCGCCGATTCCCCGTCTTTCTGGAAGGCGGCGGGACAAGGCGAAAATTTGTCTTTAGGCCCCTTGGTTAGCCGGGGGATTTTTTTCACCTAAGGGCCCAGGGGCCTTTGAGGCCAATCGGCTAGGGTGGTTTTTCGTTGGGGACGATTTCTGCTATGATGTCTTAAGCCGGTTTCGATTATTGGTAAGGCTTTAACTTTGGGAGCAAATCGGGCCCAGGTCCTGGGCTTATCATTTGACCCGAATGATTTTGGCAGGCAATTTTTCTCTGACTTAATCGTCCTCCTTAAAACGGCTTCTGCCTTGGCCATTTTTTTGCAAAAATAGCCAAGGCCGGTCAGTTGAAAGGCCAACATCGGGCTTTTTTTTTATCGCTCTTAAGCTAAAAGCGCGCTTGAGAGCTGGTTAGTTCGACCCTTTTTTGGGAGATCAAATTTGAACAACTTTTCTCGAACCCTTTTGATTTGGACCATGGTTTTGATCGTCATGTTGGGCTTGTTTAATTACTTCAAGCCCACCGACAACCAGATCCATAAAAATTACTCGGAGATCTTCCAGGCCATCAAAAACGGCGAGGTCAGGGAAGCCGTTTTGGGTAACCACGAGATTGTCGTGACCACCCAAAAC
>JAITJP010000148.1 GCA_031278835.1 Deltaproteobacteria bacterium | reverse complement strand
ATAGGGGAAGGTGCCTTGGTTGGCCAGGTTGTGGTAGGTAAAAACGGTGCCGATGGAGGCCAGCTTTTTGGATTCATGGGCCCGGACTTTTATGAGCATGGGCAACAAGCCGGTTGGCCATTCATGGCTATGGACTATGACGCTCTCAGAGGGGTCGCTTAACTGAGCGATGGCCGAAAAAGCGGCCTTGGAAAAGAAAATGAACCGCTCGGCGTTGTCATCATAGTCGCCAAACTCATTGCCATAGATGCCCGGGCGATCAAAGAACTCGTTGCAATCCACCAAAATTATCGTGTGGGCGTCAGGTAGGCCATACTCATAAAAAGTGGCCGTTCTTCGGCTAATGGAGAGATCTATTTCCGTGGTGAGTTCTTCCAAGGGGCTTAACACGAATTCCTCGGACATGCGGTATTTGGGCACCAAAACGGTAACCTTATGTCCTTTGGCCGCCAAGGCCTTGGGAATGTGATATGAAACATCGCCCAAGCCACCTACTCTGGAGCAAGGTGAAGCCTCAGGGGTGACGAAAAAAATCCGCATATTGCGCTCCCAAATGGGTCTGGCCATCAAAACCAAGCCAATCGAACCCCCAAACGCTCCCGCTTGGGGCAAAGACCAATGACGATTAATGGCCGAACTACGATTTCACTTTAAGGCGTTAAGGCTTATAGGCGTCTACCAAACCATTAAACTTAAGTATCTTTCCATGGGCGTTTTTGAGCCAACCAGCTTAAGGCGTTTTTAAAAAACCTTGAAGCCCAGTGGCCTTAATTTTTGGGGCCCCGGAGGCCGGTTTTTCCCTGATGCCTGGGGACCACAGGGGGCTATTTTTCGCTGCCTAGCCTTGCTTTCAATGAGCCAGGGCAGCAAAATGGTCCTGGGGATGGCCCTTAGGGTGGGCCCTGGTGGGCCCTGTAGGCAGCCCGGGGCGGCCTTGGAAGTTTCTCCAAGGGCGCCAGGGGGCGTATTTGTCGGGCCCGGGTAAGGCGATTGTTAGAACCCCGGAGGCCTGGAGGGTTTTTCTAAGAACCCTGGAGGTTTGGAGGTTTTTTTGGAGCCCTGGAGGGCTAGATTTTTTGTGCCCTGAGCCTGGAGGGTTATCTAAGAACCCTGGAGGGCTGGGTGGTTTTTTTTGGAGCCCTGGAGGGCTATCTAAGAACCCTGGAGGCCTCTAGGTCTGTTTGTTAGTTATTTTAAGGCCAGGAAGCCGTTATTTAAAATAACCTAGGATATTTTTATGATTAACCGCACTGAAGGGTCTAGGAAGTTACTCCAAAGGCGCCAAGGGGGCGTTTTTACCATGACCTGGATGGGTTTTTTAAGTTACCCTGGAGGCCAGGTGGGTTTTTTTTGGGCCCTGGGGCCAGTGGGTTTTTTCTAAGCCTTCTAGGGCCTTAAGCTCTGTTTTGAAGCCTACTGAGCTTTGTTTGGATCCGCCAGCCCGAAGGGGCCTAGAAGTTTCTCCAAGGGCGCCAGGGGGGCGTTTTTATCATGACCCGCAAGGGTCTTTTAAGTTACCCAGGGAAACTTAAGGTTTTTCTAAGAACCCTAGAGTAACCTAGGTCTGTTTTTTAGTTATTTTAAGGCCATGAAGCCGTTATTTAAAAAAACCCTGGAATATTTTTATGATTAACCGCTCCGAAGGGGCCTGGAAGTTTCTTAAAGGCGCCAGGGGTGGTGTATTTGTCATGTCCCGTATTGGTCTTTTAAGTTACCTAAGGAAACTTATGGTTTTTTCTAAGAACTCTAGAGTAATCTAGGTCTGTTTTTTAGTTATTTGAAGGCTATGAAGCCGATATTTCAATAAACTCTGGAATATTTTTATGATTAACCGCTCCTAAGGGGCCTGGAAGTTTCTCAAAGGCGCCAGGAGCCATGTTTATATTACCTTGTAAGATTTTTAAAGTTTACGAAAACTTAAAAGACAATAATTACTTATCTTACAGTAAAAAAAAGAGAATTCAACGCACTTTAGGAGCAGGAAAGTATCTTTAAAGGCACTAGGAGCGTATATAAACTAATAGGTTAGGCTTATTTAGGTTGCTTCAGAAGACAAAAAGTTTTTTTTAGGTAGCCTGGAGACAAAAAGTTGTATTTATGGCTTACTTAAGCATTTTGAGGACCCGCCGTGCCCTAGGCGACTTGGCTGCCAGGAGTCTGGGAGTTTATCCAAGGGGGCCGGGGGCCAATTAGTCAAGTCCAGTAAGGCTTTTCTAAGATCCCAAGAAGACAAAAAGTTTTTTTTCCAGGCGCTTTTAAAGGCCAAAGAAAGGTGTCTTGGAGCCTCCAGGCCCTGACTGGGGGCCCCTCGCTCTTAACCAGGACCCAGCGCTTTCTTTAAAAACCTCCAAGAGCCAAAATAGGCTTAACCCTAAGGGATATTTTTTAGGCCAAAAACAGGGCGCCCAGGGGTTTGAAACTACCCGGGCTTTTTGTGGTGGCCCTAGGGCTCTTAAAAGGACCTGAAGGCGCCCATAAGGGCACTTGGGGGCACCTTGGGGCGCCTGGGGGCGCGGTTGGGGCGGCCAGGGTTAATTCGAAGAAGCTTTGGGGGATTGGATAAAAATCCTCCCAAGGTTAATAAGTCACCAAAGGAACAGGAGATTTGTGGCTTTGGTCAAAAAGGGTATGGTTTGGTTAAGGGCCTTTGTTTTCGTTTTGGTCTGGAAAGGCCAAGCTTAAAAGAGAATCTATGGAAAAAGAAACGGATGGCTATTTTTTTTCCTTTGACTCCAATCCAAGAATGGATTTCCAGGAGAATTTATAAGAATTTTTATCGGTTAATTTGTGATGATACGGCTTATTCTGGTAAAGTTAAAGAGAAAACATAAATATACTAGAAAAATATCAAATTTGTGATATTTTTCTAGTAAGAGTATAAATTTTTGAAAAAGACGAGGAAAGAACTGTACAAAAGGTTAATAAAGAAGCGCTTTTTGACGGCTTTAAAATTAGCCCGAAATCCGGTTGGTCCGGATGGCCGGCTAAAAAAGTTTGCCGCGAAAAACAAAAGTATAATTTAAAATTAAAAAAAAGTTACTAAAGGACTGGTTAATATGCCTAAAAGTTAGGCCTTTAAAGAGACAAAAAAGTGTTTCTTTTTTGCGGTTTTTTTTAGTTTTTTTAAGAAGAAAAGCCTTTGAGATTAACCGGTGTAGCCGTTTTCTTCATGGATGTAATTGACGATGGTCTCTAGGGTCTCGTCTATGGAGGTGTTGTCTACCTGACAGGTGGCCACCGATTCATGACCGCCGCCGCCAAAGTGGAGGGCGATGGAGCCCAGGTTGGCTTGGCTGTCGCGGTTAATGATACTGTTTCCCATGGCCAAGGCCACGTTGTTGGCCTCGCGGCCCCAGGTGACGTGGATACTGACCTTACATTCCGGGTAGAGAGTGTAGGGCAAAAAGCGATTTCCGGGATAGATGATGGGCTGATCCCTTAAGTCTATGATTAAAACTTGCCCGTTAAGACGGGAGCAAGATTTTAGCATGTTGATGTAATAATTGGCTTGATTGAAATACAGATCGCTTCTCTCTTTGACGTCTGGATCCATAAGGATTTCTTCGGCGGTCTTGGTCCGGCACATCTCCATCATGTTTTCCATCAAACTGTAATTGGAGATTCTAAAGTTGCGAAAACGGCCCAAGCCAGTCCGGGGGTCCATTAAAAAGCCAATTAAGATCCAGCCGGTGGGATACTCAATCTCGGTCACCGATAGATTGGCGCTATCGACCTTGTCCACGGCTTCCATCATTTGGTCCCAATGGGAAGAATATCGAGAGGCCCCGCCCAAGAAATCGTAGATGACCCGGGCGCAAGAAGGGGCGATGCGAGACATGCCCCGATAGGAGATTGAGCCCAGACGTTCTCCTTCGCTGGTGTGGTGGTCAAACCACATGCCCACGCCGTTGGCGTAGGGGACGTTGGCCAATATGTCGTTGGGGCCAACCGGGACCAAACCATCCTGAATGTCTTTGGGATGGACAAATTGATAACTGTCAATTAAACCAGCTTCCTTAAGGAGAGCGCCGCAAGCCAAACCGTCAAAATCAGATCTCGTAACCAAACGCATGTTTAATAGCCTCGGATTTTATTACAAAAAACGTTCAGGTCTATTCAAAAAAGGCCTAAATTAAGCCATTTCATTAGACCAATCATAATGAGCCTTAACCAACTCAAAGACAACAAAAATTTAGCGGTTGTATTTACAAGTAAATCTTGGGGGTTTCTGAAGGCGAAAACCCCGCGACAATTTTCGTACGCTAACTATTGTACAACACGATTTTTATAATGTCCAGGGGAGGTTTTAAACATGGTAGTCAAAGCAAAGTCAGCGTTGGTAGAGAAAAGACTACGCTCGTCAGATAGATAGGAAATTATGCCAGCCTAATTATACTTAAAGCACATTAAAAATCTAGATTAAATACAATAAAAAATATTGTTAATTTTATTCTGATATTTTAGAAACAAGATTTTTAGTTACTAACATATTTTTTTACAGTCGTAAGTCAAATTAAAAGAAATTAAACTAAATAAAAAGAAAAAAAGACTAAAAAAATCACTGGTCAATCAGTCAAAATATCTTTAAAATAGTTTAAAGTTTAGTTAAATTTATTTATCTTGAGAATATAATGCTTTTATCCGATAAAATTAACCAAAAAAGATCGCTAAAAATATTTTTTTTAGGCTGGTAAGGGGTAAAATTATAGTTTCGGTTAGCGGCCAAAAACCGCTCCGGGCTGGGTTAGGATGCCAAGCCATGGCCTTACCCGAAAACCTAAAGCTCACCCCCCGCTCAAACAGGCCCGTAATCGGTCAAATTTGGCCCTGGGCGGCTTTTCAAGACCGAAAGGGAATATTATTATGGGGTCAAGGGTTCTAAAGCGCCTAGGGCCGAATAGGGCCGTTTAAACGGCCAGTCGTGGTGGCCACCAAAAGGCCCAAGACTGGGCCTAAGACTAAGTCCAAAAACTAATTTCATGATTGATTAGGCCCATGGCTAAACCGGTAACTAATCAGGCCGCTAGCCAGGTAGCCAATCCAGACCGCTTAGCCGCCCACCAGGCCGACTAATTGGCCAACAATCCGGCCTGACGGCCCGGCCGAGAATATCGCCCTAAGGATCTGGTCAGACCATTGGGCCCATCAGCCCCAGGGTCAAACCAAGCCTGAAAAGGTTTAAATTAAAAATCAAAGCCCGGGGCGGCCAAATCTAAAGAAAGTTCTCGGTGTATTTTGGCCTTTAAAGGGCTTAGGGCACCGGGGGACCAGAAGTTCCGGTATCCGGAGTGGCGGCCCGGCGCAGGGTTTCATCCAAGAGCATCTGCTCGAGAGTTTCTTGGGAAGGCCGTTGGGGGGCCTGCGGGGTGGCCGGTCTAAGGGGCCGTTGGGGCTGGCTTGGAGAGACCGAGGAACCTCCGGCCGCCGGGGGCGTCGCTTGAGGTTGTGGGGTGGGAGTGGGGGCCTGGGGTTCGGCTTGGGGAGGTTCGTCCCAGATCATGATGGCCACCCGGCGGTTAACCGGATCGGTGGGGTTGGTGCCGGCTAGGGGCTGGGTCGAAGAGTAGCCGGCCACCATGGTTAGGCGATCGTCGGTAATGCCGTGTCTGGACAAAAAACGCCTGGCCGCCGAAGCCCTGGCCGTAGAGAGTTCCCAATTGGTCAGTTCTTGACTGGTGGTGGCCACGGCGTCGGTATGCCCCTCGATGGCGATTTTGTTTGGTATGGTGGAGAGCCTTTCGGAGACCGTGGTTAGTATGAGCTGGGCCAGCGGGGTTAGCCTTGGTTGTCCGCTAACGAACATGGGGCGGCCTTCCTTGTCCAGGAGCTGGATCTTTAGCCCGCCGGGGACGTATTCCACCATGAACTGGCCTTCCAGGCCGCCCTCTCCCCCCAGGCTATTGGAAACGGAGGTGGCTAGATCGGAAGCCAGTTGGGCCTTGGCCTGCCTGGCTTGTTCGGCCGTGCCCTGAC
>JAITJP010000299.1 GCA_031278835.1 Deltaproteobacteria bacterium | reverse complement strand
TAAGCTCCAAGGGGACGATTTGACAAAATAGGGGGCTTTGGGCCAGTGCTTAGAGCTTTGGCCGCCCATGACCGCCCATGATCGTCACTTGGGGCCGCTTGGCTATTTTTTAACCTAAGGGGGAGCGCCAAGCTCTCAATTAACTTATCGATTGAAAACCGGGTTTAGTTAACTAAAACTAACCAAACCATTTCACCAAACTCATGGGGCGGCCCTTTGGCTTTTTGATTCTTTGACTTTAGGTGGTTGCCAAACCGTCCCCACTATGGCATATTTTATGTAAGGACCATGTGAGGTAAATCTGACCAGGCTTTAAGTTTTTTTTTATTAAACCAGCCTTAAACGACCTAAGCCAAAGGATTTATCGCCACCAAGGCCAATATAAAGCCCATATAAGGCCCAAGAGATGGTGGCCTTAGCCTATGTAATTGTGATAAATTAGGTTAGGCCTGGTTCTTAAGTAGCTATTATTTAATTCTCAGGGCTTGGTTAGCCCAGATGATTGGGCTTTGGGACTTAGAAAAAGCTAGCTAAAATGGTGACCTCGTTATCTTTTATTAAAATTACTGAGATTTTAATTTCTAAGTAAAAAGCTGTGGACTTTAAAAATTTACCCTAAGAAGAGCTAAGTTGGCTAGGGAAGGGCTTGGCCCGGGGGCGTTTTTTTGAAGGCTGGCTATTCTGGGATTGATTCTAGACGTCAAATAAAATATAAAGATATTGTCGTGGTTTTTAATTTCGCGGCCAGGGACCTTGGGACCCGAAAAAGGCGCCCATGATTTTTGGCCCACCAATGGGCCTAGAAATTTTGGCTTTTTCCTTTTTTTAAAATAGCCAGAAAACCTTTTTTCAGTATATAAGGCGACAAGCTTTACGGAAATACAAAGCGCCTTTGGGCTAACTGGGCTTTGGCCTGGGAGCTAAAGGCGATTAAATTTATACAATTTTTTTGTTTGATTTTTAGGAGGCAACCGGTCAAATGCGTTATGAACTTTCTATTTTGGCGTTATTTCTGGCCTTGATGATTTTACCTTCCTGCGCCAGCAGCCCGGTGGGTGGTGGTGGCAGCATGCGCCGAGAACTTGACGCCCTTAAAATGGAAGTGGCCGACATCAGGGATCGGGCCCGTTTGGGGGGCGCCGGAGGGGCGACTGGCACCAGCCAGCTGGAAATTGATAACCTTAAAACGGCCGTTCAAAGGTTAAACGAAAACGTCGAAACGGCCAGCGTTGGCGGCATGTCCATTAGGCAGCAAATGGAATATATTAGCGCCAGATTGGATCGCTTGGAGAAAAGGGCTAATTTGCAACCCCTAAGCCGAGACGTCGTGGCCCCCCCAGCCATCCCGGTGGTCATCCCCAGCGCTCCGGCCGCCTATCCGCCCAATACCTCTGAGTTTCCGACCGAAGCGCCCCTCTCGGGGGTGGGACCTGAGGTGGTCAGCCCGCCGCCGCCCCTTCCGGGTATAGTAGAGCCCAGCGGCCCTGAACCAATTCCCGTGGCCGTCCCGGTCAGCCCCACCCAGAGAAGTTCCTACGATGAAGGTAAAGAACTCTTTGATCAAAAGAATTATCCCGCCGCCATCGCTAAATTTCAGTCCTATATGTCCGTTGAAAGTGGCGGGACCAACGTTCCGGCCGCCCAGTTCTACATCGGGGAATCGCATTATTTTCAAAACCAGTTTGACGAGGCCATCTTGGCTTACCAGGATTTGATTAGCGGTTACCCGAAAAATAATTTCGTTTCCACGGCCCTTTTAAAACAAGGCTTGTCTTTCCAGGCCATTGGCGACAAAAGCAGCGCCCGGCTAATTTACCAAAAAGTGGTCAGGGAATATCCCAAAAGTTACGCCGCCGGCATCGCCCGGGAGCGCTTGAAAACCATCTAAATTAGAATTTCTCCATTTTTTTCTCTCTAGAAAAAAATGGAGAAAAGTCTCTTTTTCGCTGAAAAATTTTATTGTAAGTTTCGTTTTCGCTCTGTTATAAAATAACGGTTTAGAGAAAATGAAATTTTTTACTAATTTTAACATTTTTATGGAGTCATTAACGTAGGCTTTAGGGCCGCTAAAAATACCCCATCGCCAATCGAAAGTTCCTCAGGCCTTTGGCTGGGCCCTGGTCAGGCTTACTTGATTTAGCCGTAGGGCTTTTAATTTCCTGGGAACTTACCTAATTCCAGGCCGCTGAGTCCAAGGCCATTGGTTAACTTAGAGACGGGGTTATGATACAATGTGACTAATGGGGCCCGGTTGGGATTTTAAATCCAGTATCTAGCGGCCTTGATTTCCTTGGGGGCAGCCGTATGGCACAAATTGATAGCAGCGTTTGGCAAGGAAAGTCGGTACTGGTAGTTGACGATTATCAGGCCGTTCGAAAAACGATCAAGGAGCTTTTTAGCACCATGGGGCTAAAGGTCTCCGAGGCCGAAAACGGCGTGGAGGCCTTGGACAAACTGGGAACTTCCAAATTCGATTTGATAATTAGCGACCTGGTCATGGCCGAAATGGACGGCTTTGAGCTGACCGAGACGGTAAAAAATAACCCTGATTTACGGTCCATTCCACTGGTCATCCTGTCCACCCACGCCGATTATAAGTATATTTTTAGAGCCCTTCGATTGGGCGCCGATGATTATTTAATCAAACCACCAACCTCGGAAATGGTCAATATAGTTTTGGCCCGGATATTCTGCCATGAATGGTGAGCACGAAGTAGCGGCTTCTCCGGTAGCCAAAGATCCAACCAAGGCCGGCGCCCCGGCGGCGCCCGAACTGGACCGCATGGCCGTCAAGATTTCCCATCTTGACCGTTTGCTAGGCCTGACCGGCGAAATTATAATCTCAGCCTCCAATATCTCCATCCTGCAAAGACATCTCTCCACCTCTCTGAGTAACCTGGATAAAAATTCTCTGGAGATGATTAAAAACGTGGCCTTGACCACCAATCGCATCTCCTCGGATCTGCATCATCTGGTTATGGATATCCGCATGGTCCCCATCAAGGAGACTTTTTTGCGGTTTCGGAGGTTGGTTAGGGATCTGGCCAAAAAGCGCGGCCGCCAGGTCGATTTTGAGATAGTCGGGGAAGACACTTTGGTCGACAAGACCGTGGCCGAAAGGCTCTACGAACCTCTGGCCCACCAGATCCGAAACGCCGTGGATCACGGCCTGGAAGATCCCTTGGAACGTAAGCACGTCGGGAAAGATCCCACCGGGCAGCTGGTTTTGACGGCCTACAAAAAAGAAGGTTTTACCTACGTTTCGGTCTCAGACGATGGGCATGGTTTGGACGAGGCCAAGATTAGGCAAGTGGCCGTGGAAAAGGGCTTTTTGCCGCCGGCCGCCGCCCAGGCCATCTCCCCGGCCGAGTGCTGGAATTTAATCATGCAACCTGGCTTTTCGACGGCCACCGAAGCCACGGAAATCTCCGGTCGCGGCGTGGGCATGGACGTGGTTAAAAGCACGGTCGAGAGCCTGGGCGGCGAAATCATCATCGAAACGGCCAAGGGCAAAGGCTCAACCTTTACCTATAAAATTCCCCAGCTCTCGGCCGTAAACATTACCGACGCCTTAATCATCAGGTCCGGGGAAAGTTATTACGCCGTGCCCATCGGCAACGTCGTGGCCACTCAGTCATTTTCCTTAAGCGACGTCAACACCACCATGGAAGCCACCGAGAGCATCATTTATCTTGGTTCCATAGTGCCTTTGCACGATTTACGGGGACTTTTGACCGGGGCCCCGCTGCCGGATAGCGAGTTTAGCGTAAATCTGCCAGTCATCATCATTGACTCAAAAAATGGCCGTTTGGCCTTAAAAGTTTCTGAGTTTATCAGGCCTCAAAAACTGGTCCTAATTCCCCTGCCGGAAATTTTTTCCGTAAGGGGCGTGGCCGGGACGACCATTTTGGGCGGCAATCAGCTGGGCATGGTCCTGGATCCCTTTGACCTGATCGCCATGAGTAGCGGCCACTCCAAAGATGACGTCAGTTACCAGTCCCGGGCCTCGGTCATGAGCGTCGAGGAAGTGGGCCTTGAGGCCCCGGCCCCGGTCAGCGGTAGCCCGGAGGGCCAAGCCGCCCCGGCCGGCGACGGTCAACCCCAGGTCCAAAGGCCGGCCGAGGCCATGGACGAATCCATGGCCGAGGAGTTTTTCGTGGAGATCTCCAATATCTTAAACGAGGCCAGTGAGGAGATTTTTCAGCTGGAAAAGGATCCCGAAAATATCAAGCGGGTCAACACCATCTTTAGATATTTTCACTCGATTAAGGGTAATTTCATCATGACCGGTTTTACCAACGTGGGAACTTTTGTTCACGAGTTGGAAACGGTCTTGGATCAAATGCGAGAAAAGGAACTTAAGGTTGACAAGGAAGTCATCGACCTGCTTCTTGACGCCATAAAAAACATGGAACAGGGCATGGCCGAAATCCGGGCCGGACGCGGCTACGAAGTTCACGATCCCGAACTCTTGGCCGAATTGGCCCGCTACAAAAGAACCGAGAGTAAAGAAAAACCTTCCCAGGATGAGGCCGATGACGGTCAGTTCCATCTCTCCCCCTTGGGAACCATTCTCTACTTTTCCAAGCTGATCACCCAAAAGGTCAAGGTCTACCAATCCATGTTTCACATTGGGCCTTCCTTCCAAGAAACCTCCCTGGTTGGTTACCTAATCATCAAACGCATCTCCCTAATCGGGGATCTGATCGATACGGTACCCAGCTTGGATAAAATCGAGCGCGGCTTGGGCACTGACAAGATCAAAGTCATGTTCGCCACCAACCACACCCTCGAAGAAGTCAACGCTTTTTGCGAAAAGCAGCTTAAAAAATTCTACCACGTCGTGGATTACGAAAACCTGGCCATCGACTAAAGGGCCAGGTTTTAAGCCCTTGGCTTTTCGATGGCAGGCCTATGGTTCACCAAAGCCTGGCCTTGGTTGCCCATAAATTTTTACTTATTTAAGTTAAACTTTTCTCGCCCGTAATGGTTTTTTTTATCGATTACTGGTGGCCTGTTTTTTTTTGTTACCCTGGCCCTTTTCTAAGATTTTGACTTCCGAGACCATGCTTTGGTCACCGGGCTTAAAACTAAAAAAAAATTTTTGGCTAACTCATCTAAGTTTTTACCTCCCTAAATTCGGCTTTATTTTAATCTTTCCCAGGAAAAATATCGCCGCGGATAATTTATTTGAAAACTTGGAAGATTTTTTAAAAACTTGGAAGATTTTTGAAAGCCATGTAAATTTTTGTTATAAGTAAAGGTGTTATGGTAAAATAGTCTATTGAGTAAAAAATCAAAGCAACTTTTTTTTCCCAAAAGCCTGGGCCAAACATGTCCGAACCCCTAAAACAAATGCCTATCGGAGTTACCGACTTCCGCCTAATCCGTGAGAAAAACTATCTTTACGTCGACAAAACCGAGCTTTTATACCATCTCTGCCAAGGTCCCTGGTCTTATTTTTTGTCCAGGCCGCGAGGATTTGGCAAGACCCTGCTTGTCGATACCTTGGAACATATTTTAAGAGGCCATCGGGAACTTTTTAAAGGGCTTTGGATTGACGGCTCCGATTATGATTGGAGCCCAAATCCCGTAATTCGTCTGAGCTTAAATGATCTTGACTCAAAAAGCCCCAAGGCGGTAAAAAGCGGACTAATTACTGCCCTTAATTCGATAGCCGAAAAAGAAGCTTTGACCTTAAACGGCTCTAACCCCTCCGAGGTTTTTAAGTCTATTTTTGATGAGCTTTACGCTAAATATAATCGAAATGTGGCCGTTTTAATCGATGAGTATGTCGCCCCAATCACAAATCAAATCGAAAACCTCAAATTAGCCGATGATATTCGAAAAACCCTAAACACTTTCTATGACGTCCTTAAAGCTAAAGACAATCAGCGCGGTTTTACTTTACTTACCGGGGAAAGCAGATTCAGCCCATCAACTTTTGATTCAGCTTTAAATAACATCTTTGATTTGACTTTTTTTGAGGAATACGCCGCTATTTGCGGTTTTACCCTTCAAGAATTTGATAAATTGTTCCCTGAGAATATGGAAAACATGCTGAAGATAATGATATCCCAAGGCTCAATGTCACCAGATGCCACGGTATCGGATTTAAGGCAATTATTTTTAGACTGGTATGACGGCTATAGCTGGGACGGCCAAAGGCGCCTTTTAAATCCCTGGTCCATTATTAAGGCTTTTGATAACAATCGTTTTGATTATTACTGGATTCAATCGGACGGGATGCCGAGTTTTCTGGTAAAACAACTTAAAACTAGCGTTTTTAGAGACCTTAAATCTTTTAAGGCTAAAGAATCTATTACCGAAAACACTAACGTGCTGGAACTTGACAAAAGTTTAGAGCCTTTACCTATATTATTTCAAAGTGGCTACCTAACCGTGGATTGGGTCGATGAAAAGACTGGAAGCGCGGAGTATTTTCTTAAATTACCCAACCTGGAGGTCAGGCAAGGTATTGACAAGCTTATATTGGGCCTAGAATGAAGTAAAACCCTGATAGCCACCTAGCCGCCAGGGTCAACCTGGTCTAGGGCCAGACAGGAAATCAAAAGCCAAGCCGCCAAGGGCCAAGAAGACTATGACCTTAGCTTTGAAGCCCCCGACGGGACCAGGTTTTTTTTCAATTTTAAAAGGAACTAACCGTTACTTAATCACCTAAAAACTAACAAAGGCCGCATAAAAATAAATATAAGTCCGGCGGCCCAAAGCCATTGGCTCATGACCGGGCCCGGAAATAACTTTGATTGAAGGCTTTTTAAATTATAGGCCAAATTTTATAAATTTTTAAAAAACTCAGTTTTTTTTAGCTTTAAGTCGTATATTTTTGTGATAATGATTAGACGCGGTTACTTAGCTTAAGTAAATCGTTTTTTTTAGCAAGATATTGCTGGGGGTTCTAAGTTGGTTACAAATTTAAACGTAAAAATACTCTTGATGATAGCCAATGAAGATCATCGAGCCGTTATATCTGGGCACATAGCGGACAAATTTACCGTCATTGAGGGTACGGCTCCGGATCCGGCCCAGAACTTGGAGGCCCAGGCCCAGGCCATCATTGAAGCCGCTCCCGATCTGGTGGTCATGGATTTTCACGCCGAGGACGCCCTTAGCGTTAAGATCCTGCAGGAAGTTTCCGATAAAAAGCCAAAAATAGCCTTTATTTTCGTGGACGGCGATCCCCCGGCCGATCGGGAAAACGTCCTTATGGCCATAAACGAGGGGGCTCAGGCCTTTATCGCTCACGACATTGAGCCGGTGGTCTTTTTAAACTATGTCAAAAGGGCCGTAAGCGGGCCCTCCAGACTTAGGCTAGCCATGGAAACGGTTGACGAGGCCAAACTCGAGTTATTAAACTCCCGTTTGACCAGGTGCAAGACCCGCCTTAATAACGCCCAAAAACTCATTTGCTATCTTCTGAACACCCCCGTCTCCAATCAAGCCAGACGGGCTTTAATCCTATCGGATTCGGCCTATCAAAGGGAACTCTTAAAAAAGTTCTTGGAAGACAGTAATTTCGTAGTCTTGGCCGCTTCCAACATCAATGACGCCGTGACCTTGGTTACCAATGAAAAACCCAGGATCATCATAAGCGACTACGAGCTCGATGAGGGTAAAACCGGCGTGGACTTTTGTAAGGAAGTTAAGTTTGTCCACAAGATTACCCCGATCTACTTTGTCATTTGCACGGCCAACCTGGATCGGATCGCCTCGGTCATGACCCCGGGAAACGGCGTGGACGATTGTCTCCAAAAGCCGGCCTCGCCCACTTCCCTAAACGAGTTCTTGGCCCGCATTTCCCTGGGCCTGATTATCTAAGACCCTTTGGTCAAGGGCCTTAGATTAGGCCCTTGACCTTAAGGCCCTTTAAGTAAACCCCTTTACGGAGGCGAAAAGGTAACAAAAGTAGGCCCGGACTAAAAAAACGCTTCCAAAGGCCCTAATGGTTTGTTGGTTCTGGTAAAAAACCTAATTCTATGTTCCAGTGCCCCTGATTCTTGGTCTGAGGGCACTTTTTGTTGACGGCTTGTCATTTTTAACCAAACTTAAGTTTCTATTTACGCTTAAGTTTCTCGGCGACTCGGGCCGAATTTTCCTGGCCCGGGGCTTGCCCAGAAAAGGCCCCTAGGGGCCCTGAGAGCCCCGTGGGCCTTTGAGCCTACTTTACACCCCCCAGGGGCGTCGCCCAAAGGCCTCCTGGAGCCTATTTGACCCGTCTACGGGCCAAATAAAAAAGGGCTTGGCCTTAATTGGCTAGCCAAAATCCCTTGGCCGTAAAAAACTTACGACCAAAGCCATGGCGGCCTCGGGGCCCTTTTAACCATTTTACCCAAAAGTTCTTTTAGGCTAAGCCTTTCGAGAAGCTCCATGCAAATACCAGACATAAATATCGGCAAATCTCCCTTTAGGAGAAATGAACCCAAATCAGAGGGAAGGGGCTTTCGTAGGCTGGAAAAATTGGTCCGCCTAGTGGCTTTGCTCCTTTTATGCGGCTTGGTCTGGTATTTTAGTTACGATCACGGCCGAAGCGACACGGCCACCAAGAACAGTAGGATAGAGCTGGAAAATTACTCCCTGCGGGAAAAGCTCATCTTGGCCGAGGAAGATCTAAAGGCCACCCGAGAGGAACTGGCCCTCTTGAAAGAAAGCTTGGCCCAGGGCCAAGGCAACCAGGACGCCGCCCAAAAGGCCGCCCAGGCCCCGAGTCAAAACCCCACCGGCCCAAGGTTAGACCCAAGCCCCCCTGACCACAGCCCCGCCGGCCAGGCCCCGAGTCAAAGCCCCCCTGGCCAAAGCCCCGCTGGCCAAAGCCCCCAATCGGCGGGCCAGGCTGAGAGCGATGGGAGGGATTTGGCCTTGGAAGCCAGGGTTCCCCGGGCTCCGGAGAGCCTTGATGAGCCCAGTCCGGCCAGGGTGGGCCCGGGCCAAAACCGAGAACGGTTTACTTTAAGGGCCATGGAAAACAAGGCCGCCTATAACGGACAAGCCGTTTTGTCTTTGGTCGATTTAAACAGTCTCGATCGTGAGGTGACCGTCAGGATTCGTTACGCCGATAGCGGGCGCCGGGAAGCCAGGGTTATGGTTCCAGGCGATCTGGTCAATTTTCAATTGGGCGATGGTACTCATAGTTTATATCTAGACCAGATTAGGGGTAACATGGCCTTTTTTATTTTAGATGGCTTACCAATACCAACGTCCGGAGATCCCTTTTAGTTTAAAAGTTAATTTTAAGCTAAACTTTTTGGTTTAGTTAAACCTAAAAGATGAGAATTAACTATTGGTCTGAAAATTTTTATGTTTTGATTCAGTTGAGCTTTTGATTTTTTTTAAGGGCGCTTTTAGCCTCGGTTTTAGAAAAAGTTTTACCTTGTGGCCTTTTATTGGCCTTGGTTTTGTGAATTTTTTGTAATTTTTATATCTGGGGGTGGGAGCTATTATGCCAAAGTTTGAGGAAATCTATGTTGGTCAGGTGGCCGAGAAGACCACGGTCATTTCCAAGGAGCTTATTCGCGAGTTTGCCAGGGTTACCGACGATGACAATCCCATTCACTTTGACGAGGAGTACGCCCAATCGGGATCGTTTTTTAGGCGCTGCGTGGCCCATGGGATGATCTCGGTTTCTTTGATCTCGGCCTTGATGGGCAGCCAATTGCCGGGTTTGGGAACCATTTTTCTTAGCCAGAGTTTTGACTTTAAGTCCCCGGTCTTTCCCGAGGACACGGTCACGGTCAGGCTGGAAGTCTTGGAAAAAGAAGAAAAAAGCCAGAAAATTAAGCTTAAAGCCACGGTCGTTAATCAAAAAGGCCTGGTGGTGGTGGATGGGCATTGCTTGGTCATGCAGCGCTTACCCAAAGTCATGCCAAGCAAAAGTTGATTTTTTTTATTTTTGAGCATAGCGGTTTATGAGTTCATATCCCTTAATTATTGTCACGGCCTCGCAACGTTTTACCTCTGACTGGAATGGCAAACATTTGGCCCAGGTTAGGCTCTCCTATCAATATTGTGACGCCGTCTATCGGGCCGGGGGTTTACCCTTGGTGGTGGGTGCCTATACCGGTGAGGGCCAGAAGTTTTTTGAAGGCCGAGGTTACGCCCAAAATCCACCCCGTCAGATTGAGCCTTTGATGGACAGGGCCCAGGCCTTATTGGAAAAAGCCCAGGGATTAATGTTGACCGGGGGCGGCGACGTTTTGTTAACCGACGAGGACGGCACTGACAGTGTCAGGGAAATGGACCGCGATAGGGATTTTTGGGAAGCGGCCCTGTTAAAGGCGGCCTTGGAGGCCAAAAAACCCATTTTGGGCGTCTGCCGCGGTCTGCAATTGATGAATGTTTATCTGGGCGGCGATCTCTGGGACGACATTCCCAGCCAATATCCCAATGCCTTGGTCCATCAGCAAATTTCGTCAAGAAAAAAAACCAGCCATGAGGTTATTTTGCGAAAGGATTCCAAACTGGCCAAAATTTGCGGCTCGACCAAGATTGCCGTCAATAGCGGGCACCATCAGGCGGCCAAAAACGTGGCTAAGGAACTCTTGGCCACCGGTCACAGCCCGGACGGTTTAATTGAGGTCTTGGAGCACCTCGCCCAGCCCTGGGCCATGGCCGTGCAGTGGCATCCCGAAGCCTTGGCCCATAACGACAAAATGGCTAAGGCGCTATTTATGGCCTTCGTTGAGGCCTGCGCCGAGCTTGGTTAGCGGAAAAAAAAATTGGGATTATTTTGGCCGAAAGGGTTTTGGCCAAGCGGCTAGGCCGAGCCGGGGCTCTTGAAAAAGACTTTTGTTTCGGCTTTTTTGGAGTTGGGCCTCCCGGGCCCTGGTCTGGGAGGCCAATCTTTGTTCGGCCCTTGGTGCTTTGGGGGAGAGGGGCCAAGGTCTTTAAATTAAGGCTGGATTATGGGATCATGTCTTTGGGAACCTTTGGCGCGATTTGTAAGGCCAAGCTGGCCAAGCCGGCCGGCTTGGTCGGCTTTAGTGGCTTAAAGCCTCAAAGAGAGAGTTTGGGGCCAAGCTGGCCGGAAAATGTTTTTTTTCCTGG
>JAITJP010000249.1 GCA_031278835.1 Deltaproteobacteria bacterium | reverse complement strand
GCGCCAAATTAGGGGCTAATTTCAAAAATTCACCCGGGCCTAAGGTTTGAACCGACCTGGGAAACGAGAGTAAATCTCAATTAGACCTTTATTCAAGGCTTCTTGGTTAATTCTCCGGCCACTGGCCTGGCTTGGAGCCCCCGGAAGGGCCAGTAATTTTTAATATGATTCTTAGTCAAAGGGGCCAAGTTAGGAATCAAGTTCAGAAGCTCACTCTGGCCGTGGGTTCTGGCTGGCCTTGGCTAAAAAAGTAAATATGGCTTAGAAAATTACCTAAACTATCTTGAGCTATTCTGAGCCATTAAAGAGATTTTATTAGTTAAAATGAAGTTTTAAAAAATATCTTTTTGATTTTTAGTCAAAAGATACAACTTCTTGGCCCGGCCACGGGCTTTGGCTTATGAAGAGGCCTTGATCGCGACTAAATATCTCCTGGACAAATAAGCAAACTCAACTTGACTAGTTTAATTGGGTAAGCTAGTTTTTTAGTTAATTTACTTGAATAGTATATATCAATTAGACCTTTAGCCAGGGTCAGACTAACCTAACCAGAGGGATTAAGCTAGTTTCGGAGGCCAAAATAGCTTGGGAGTAAATATCACCTGGACTTTTAGTCAAAAGCACTAAATTTGCCAAGCCAAGCCTTGGCTCGGTAAAAAACCTTAGGCGAGCAGAGTAAATACCATTTTAACCTTTAGCTAAACTAGATGACTTGATAAAAGGTTTTGGATAATTTTATTAGCTATTTTTTGTATTTAGCCAATATCTTTTTGACTTTTAGTCAAGCCTTTTAAGCTTAGGGACTTGGCCGAGGCCAGGGCTTAGAGCGGCAAATGGGCAAGTAATTCTCGGTTTGATTATTAGTCAAAAAAAATTAGATCTGAAACTGGCCATTAGCTTGGGGTCGGAAAAGGCCCTGGGCCGCGAAAGTAAATATCAGCTTGATTTTTAGTCAAAGCGGCTTGGAGCTAAGCGGAGCCCTTAAGCTAGATTGGGCTGGCCAAATAGCTTGGCAGTAAATATGGCCTGGACTTTTTTTAGTTTACCAATCCTCCCATGGTGGGGGGCCATGGGAGGAGGGGGGGTGGCTAGGAAACAATGTATTTGGCGTTGGCCTTGATTTTATTGTAGCGTTCGGCCATGTCTTCGAAATTACGTCTACCCATGAGGCCGTAGGTAAACTTTTTACCCAGCTCCACGCCTGGCTGATCGAGCGGATTAATGTTATATAGGCTACCCGAGATGACCGTGGCCAGCATTAGGGTCTGGAGCAGATAACCTAAGCCAGCTGAGGTTAGTTTGGGCGTGACCAGGGCTAAGCTGGGCCGGCCGTTTTCGGCCAGGGCCTTAGCCGTGCCTAGGCGCTCGTAGTTTAAAAGCTCACCTAAGCCGCGGCCGGACAGGTAAGAGAGCTCATCTTGGTCTTTGAAGATGGTGGGGATCTTGATTTGGCAGCGGAACTCTTCGAGACCTATGAAGCAAATGGTCTTGTCTCTGGGGCCTTCCATGTAAAGCTGGAGTTGGGAGTGTTGATCGGTGGCCCCCAGGGCTTTGATGGCCGTCTGACCTATGGCCGCCTTGGAGCCATCCAAAAGCTGGCCCTTACCCAGGGACTCGTTCCAGAGCTGACCAAACCAATCGGCCACCCTGGCCAGGCTATCCGAGTAGGGCATCATAACCAGACTGGGGCGATTTTTCTTGGTGGTCATGAGATAGTTTAGGCCGGCAAAAAGGAGGGCCTTATTGGACATGGGCGGGGCCTTAAAGTCTTCCACGGCCTGGGCCGCCCCGGCCAGGAGATCGGCTATGTTAACCCCGGCTAGGGCCAAGGGAGCCAAGCCCACGGCCGAGAGGACCGAAAAGCGTCCGCCCACGCCCGGAGGGATGGGCAGAGATTTTAAGCCCTGGGCCTTGACCAAACGCCTCAAGACCCCGTTCTCCGGGTCGGTGGTGATTAGGAGATGTTCCTTGATGGCCTCGGCCCCCAGGCTTTTTCTAAGCCGCTCGTAGACGATCATGAACTGACTCATGGTCTCGGCCGTGGCCCCGCTCTTGGAGATGACGTTAAAAAGGGTTTTGGATAGGTCAGTCTCCTCCAAAATGGCGGCAAAGCCTTCGGGATCGATATTGTCGGCCACGAAAAGCCTGGGCCAGCCCCTTTTTTTGTTGTCTTGGATGTTGTGGTTTAAGGGCCTTAGGGCCTTGAAAATGGCCGCGGTGCCCAAAGCGCTGCCACCAATGCCCAAAACGACCACGTTTTCATACTTTTTGCGCCCCTCGTCGGCCAGTTTCCGGCAAGCCTTGGCCATGACCTGATCGGTTGGCAGGTCGGCAAAGGGCAGTAAGCCCTTTTTTCTCTTGTTGTTAAAATCCTTAGCCGCGGTGGTCAAAAGCCCTTTCAATGAGGTAAAATCAGCCGCCTCCAGACCGTTTTCCGGGCCCACGGCCTCACTGGTTAGATTATTGTAATCTAACGTCAGCAGATTTTCGACTTTACTGCTTTTTGATTTAGCGTTGACCTCAGATTTCTGTGCCATTATCCTACTCCCGGTAAATGGCCTAAGCCTTTTACCTAAATTAAATGAAGAATTAAAATTTACCGGCAAAAAACTCGAGAAATTAACTGATGTCCGGGACAAATTAAGAAAAAAATTTTATATTTTCTTCTTTAAAAGATATATTTAAATAATATTTTAGCTATTATCTTGACTTATACAGCGATAAGCTAGAGAGTTTGGTCAGCCTTGTAGGGCCTAAAGGCTGGCGGCTGATTAGTCGCCTGGGCGGCCCATGGTCACGGGATCGATTTTGTTTTATATTAACACAAGAACTTAGCCAGATTAAAGAAGGGCCTCGGGCTAAGTCTAGCTCAATCGGGGGGGCTCAGGACCAAGATTTTAGCCAGAGGCAAATAAAGGGGCCAATTTGGTCCCTGGGCCGGCCGGCTGGGCGCTTTTGGGCCAAAGCCAAAAGCAAGGCCCCGTGGGGTGTTTGGCCACTGGGCGGCACTGGGCCAGGGGCGCTGGGTCAGGGCCTGGGTCAGGGCCTGGGAGAAATCTTTGAAGCCACCTTGACAGAAGGGGCACGAAAGGCTAGAATATACGCAACAAATTTTTCTACTTGGAAGAATTGAAAAATGGGCCTAAAATAAACAGGCCCCTTGACCAAGGCTTCCTTGGAAAGCCTTTTGGTCCTTATAATAAAAATTAGGTAATTATTTAGCTAGGTTCACCCTAATAAGGGGGATTTTACTTCGTTTTAGAAATTACCTGAGATGTGTAAGTTTCAAAAAAGCCTTTTTGTCTTAGAGTTTTAATCACGGTAGCTTGAACGTATTTAGGTCCACTTTAACCTTGAGATATTTAAAAATATAAGTAAAGCTTAATTTGCGATAAGTCAACCCCCAGAGCGAAATGATTGTTAAAAACATGAGTTTCGATCTAAATTTGGCAAAAATTGATTTCTTAGCCCTGGGCCTGGGGTTTTGGGCCTTTTGGATTTTTTCATAAACCCCAGCTGAAGAACCATTGGTCAAGTAAGTAAAAAATCAGTTTTTTTTGCCAAACGGAAAAAAGCCATGGTTGAAGACACACTTAGTCAGATAGCTAAAAACTTATTAGCTTTGGACGAAGAAACCCTGATATCTTTAATCCCCAAATATCGTAAGCGTATGGATCGTTTTGAGCCAACCACGGAATGGGAAGAAGCGGTCATCATTTACTTTATTATCAACGGGTATAGAATCAAAAATGCCCAATTTAACAACAAAATCAAAGACTACATGGAGGATCTGAAAAACAGAAAAACCGGTGAAGGTTTCGCGGTCTACAAGCCAGATCTAAGATTGGTCAAGTAGTCTTTTTTTCTAGTTTGGGTTTTCTTTTTTCCCAAGTTATTTTAGTTTTAATTACCTAACTAATTTCTCTAATCGCAAATTACGGCCTTATTTAAACATATAATTACGCCCCTCCAAAAGAGGGGCTATTTTTTTTGTCCAAAGTAGTAAAATTTTGACCAAAAGGTCTTTTTTAAAAAAATATTCTGGGAGGCTCTGGGCTTGGCTGGAACCGGGCCTAGAAGGCCCCGAGAGGGCCTCAGAGCCAAGGGCCTAACCAAAAAACCGTGGATCCAGCTAGACAGGCCGCCTAGGGGCGATTTTGACCGATTATTGGCCTGTCTGGGCCGGCTCAGGGCTTGACCATTTGGGCTTGAAAAACTGAGCCCTGGCCCGGCTGGGTCAGTGATTGACCATTTGGGCTCAGTTGGGCTCAAAAGGCGACTGACTTAATAACCGACCCGTCAATGGAGATGACCTCAAAGGTGCCCTTATCATACCAACCATAGCTGGGGGGATAACCACCCTTGGGGATGCCTAGGCTGCCGGGGTTAAAGAAAAACCGGCCCTGGATTTTCTCGGCCAGGGGCAAATGGGTGTGACCATGGATGATGTTGATACCGTCTGAAATATCCCAGCTGCCGCCAATTTGGGGGAGCTGGTGACCATGGATGGCCATAAAAACCCTCCCGTCCAGGTCCAGGAAACTGTTTTCGGCAAAGGTCCAGGGCAGCAAAAGCTGATCGACTTCGGCGTCACAGTTGCCTCTAATGGAGGCCACCGGACAGGAGATCTGAGAAAGTATCTGGGCCGTTTTCGAGGCGTCATAGCTCCCGGGCAGTTTATTTCTGGGCCCGTGGTAAAGAAGATCTCCCAGCAGTACAAGCAGCCAGGGCTTTTTCTTTAAGACTATTTCGGCCAAAAACTCGGCCGCGCTTACCGCTCCATGGATATCGGAGGCTATCAATACGGACAATTGAAACTCACCTAAGGGCCGCAGCCTCAAAGCCCGGCCCGTTTAGAGATTTAAACAAATTTTCTTTTTTTAAACTCATTGGGCCTTGGCCGAAAGGACAAGGCCTAAGGTCTTTTAGGGAACCGGGGCCAGGTCTGGGCTTGGTTCGCTGGGCTCCGGGGCCAGGTAGAGGCGGTAAAAGCCAGACAAGGCCACCAGGATCCAAGAGAGGCAAATTAGGTAAATAAACTCCGTGGCCAGTTCAATCAAGCTATTGGGGATTTTAAAGTTTGCCAAGATGGCCGAGACGATTAGCAAAACGAAGCTTAGGGATAGAAAAAGGGCCAAGATAGTAATGATGGCTTGGTTTAGGGGCCTGGGGTAGGCTTTTAACTTTCGGAAAAGGATCATCAGGGCGTTAACCCAGTTGCCGGAAAAACCCTCGACTAGGGAGAAAAAACCCATGTATTGTAAAAACAAATATCTTCTGACCAAAGGCCAGACGAATTTGATAAAGAGAAATAAAGAAACCAAAAAGCCAAAGATGGAGAGAATCGAGAAAAGGGCCCCGGGTAAGCCGGCCCCAAAGGACAAGGTATGTATGATGACCATGGGTAAAAAGGTGGCGAAAATAAGGCCAAACAAAAAAATGGCCAATAAGGCGACCAAAATAGTGATGTACAAGGCCAGGTGGTATTTTTTTAAGGCGAAACCCAGATCGTTTAAACCAATCTGGTAGCCATCCCAGAGATTTAAAGCCGAACGGGCCAGGGTCAGGCTCATGAAAGGGCCCAAAAGCCAGGGGACGAGTTTACCCATGATGAGCGGATAGGTGCCAAATTTGTCAATGGTTTCTTTAAAAGCCCCTAGAAACTCTTGGCCGGTATATTGGCCCCGCATGGCCGCTTCGATAATCTCGTAAAAGGGGCCCAAAAAATAGATGCCAATATAGTCAAAGATAATCTGCAAAACGCTTAAGGAAACCAAGACCAGCACCAGGGGCTTGGGGTTTTCCCAGAGTATCTTCCAAGAATTTTTAAAAATATCCCAAAAGGAAGCCCGAAGCCGATCCGATTGGGGCATTGATTGATCAAAATAATTCATACCTTCACTCGGAAAAACAAATTTTGTCTGGCCTTATTTATCTATTGTTAAATTTAGTTTAAAAATTTTTAAACCAATAAGTAAAAATAGTCTAGTTTAGCTATATTTTTAACCAAAGTCAAAATAAACCCTAGCCAAAGCCTTT
The DNA here is from genome assembly GCA_031278835.1 of Deltaproteobacteria bacterium. GTDB lineage: Bacteria > Desulfobacterota > Desulfarculia > Adiutricales > Adiutricaceae > JAIRNQ01. The sequence continues at coordinate 1,914 of JAITJP010000249.1, read as the reverse complement.
GAAGCTGGCTTCAAAGGCTTTGGCTGGCGAGATTAGGCCTCAGAGGTGGCCAGGGCCAGATACTCGTCTAGTTCCTTGAGGGTTTGACGGTAGCCATTGTAGACGTTTATCAAATTTTCGTTATCAACGTATTGGGGAAACAACAAAATCAGGACCGGCAGTCTGGCCGAGAAGTTTAGAATACCCCGAACCGACCTTAGGGCCAAAATCTCTTCCTCGGAAAGGCTTTTTGGGGCGTTGTTTCTCATGGTGGCCCGCAGATCGGGGATGTAACCGGCCAGGGCTTTGGCGTCCCTAAAGCAGAGATCGTGGACCAGTTCATGTTTGGGAAATTTTTCCGGGGGATTAAGCTGTTCCAAGATGGAAGTCCAATACTCCCCGTCTAGATCTTCCATCAGAAGTCTTAATCTCTTATCAAGTTGACTAAAGCTGAGCATGTCTGTTTCCTAGGGCCTTGAAAGCGCGCCCTTTAATTGGGGCCTGGGTTTAAAAAAAACCTTCAAAGAAAGTAACCTCAATAGGTCAGGATATTGGGGTGAGAAAAATTGTCTCGACCGGCCACCGTCCCCAACTCGGCCAGTTTTTCGGCCAAGGCCGGGGTCAATTGCTCCATCGAGCTTAGTCTCCAGGTCCAGTTGTCCCCGACCGTCCCGGGCACGTTTAGGCGACTTTCTTGACCAAGGTTAAGTAAATCCGGAACGGTTATAAGGCTAATGGCCCCCGGTGAGAGATAGGCCAGTTTAATCAAAGCCCAGGCCACGTTTGAGGAATTAACCTGGTATCCGGCCAGATCCGAGATTCTTTGACGACTCTTGTAATCGATGTCGTTTTCAAACCAGCCTCGGCTGGTATTGTTGTCATGGGTAGCCGCGTAAACCAGATTGTCCGGTTCTATCCGGTAAGGGCAGTGAGTCGAGAGGGGTTGATCCGGGCCAAAACCAAAGTGTAGGACCCTCATACCTGGAAAGTCAAACTTTTTTCTTAGCTCAGTCACGTCCGGGGTAATCACCCCCAGATCTTCGGCTACCACGTTTAGAGCTCCTCCGGCCGCCTCAAAAAGCGACGAACCTGGCCCCATCTCCCAGGAACCCTCCTTAGCCGTGGCGGCCTCACCCTTAACCGACCAGTAACGACAAAAAGCCCTAAAGTGATCCAGCCTAATCCAGTCAAACATGGATAGGTTATGACCTAACCTACTTAGCCACCAACCATAGCCGCTGGCTTGATTGGCCGGCCAATCAAAAACCGGATTGCCCCAAAGCTGTCCGGTCTCGGAAAAGTAATCCGGGGGTACCCCGGCCACCAACTGGCTTTGACCTTCGGGGGAGAGCTTAAAAAGGTGCCGATTGGCCCAAACGTCACTCGAATCATGGTTAACGTAAAAGGCCGTGTCGCCAATGAGACTTATTCCCCGACGACTGGCCCCGTCTTTAAGCCTATTTAACTGGGAAAAAAATAAATACTGCCCAAACTTGACTCTCAAAATGGCTTCGGAAAGTCTTCGGCCTTCCAGGCTCAGCTGATGATCGTCACGGTATTTAAGACCATCAGGCCACTCAAACCAAGGCTTACCAGCCAAATCCGCCTTGGCCGTCATGAAAAAGGCGTAATCGTTTAGCCAAGCGGAATTCTCCCAAGCGAACTTGGAAAATTCTTCATTGTCCAAGAGCCCAAAACCCACCTTGGCGTAGGCGGCGTCCACCAAAGCCGTTTTTAGCTTAATGGTTTTTTCAAAGTCAATCTTACAGGGTTTAATTTGTCCCGAGATGGCCTGACGGGCCTGATCGGCCTCGGATTTAACGATCCAACCTTCCTCGACCATGAGGGTGGGGCTTACCAGAAGTTCGTTTCCAGCAAAGGCCGAGTAAGCCGAATAGGGGGAATTCCCCAGGGCCGGGGCGGTCGGGTTTACGG